>JAWAPU010000001.1:0-34772 GCA_038894275.1 Candidatus Nanoarchaeia archaeon
ATGGTAACTCTTTTCATGTAGTAGCTATTTTAGCTGCACCCGCTATAAGATACGAACGAGCAAAAACACGCGCTCGATTTGGAGCGCTATCAAAATTGGAATTTAGAATAAGAGATAGAGAAGAACCAAGAGTAGGAGTAGGAGACTTAATAGCAAGTTCAAATCACTATGTCGTCGCCAATGGTTCTGAAAAAGAAGTCCAAAGGCAAATAGACGCTCTTCTTAAGCAATTGATTTAATTATTTTTGCTTAAGCTATTAAAAGGAAGTTTTATAAAAGTAAACAATTTATTTGTAATATGGACTTAAGAAAATTGAGACGATTATTTGTAGAATTAAAATTATATTATGCAAGAACCGCATCTTATTTGAGCATCCTCAATTTTTTAATGATAGTTTTGATTTTTTTAAGCACAACTTTATGGGATTACGCACCCATTCAAACACTATTTCAAAGCAAAAAAATATTTTTAACAGTAGGCGTAATTTTTGTGCTTATATTTACTTTTTTAATAGGCTGGTTAGATACCCATCTAAAGTTGTGGAGAACAGAATCAGAGCTTTCTTTAGCAGCCAATAGAACTCCTATGATGGTTCCCATGGCTTTTCAAAGCGCAAAAATTTTAACCGACCTTAAACAAGCAGGAGTAGACACAAGCGCCTTAGAAGCGGAACTGGATTCTCTATTCGAAAGATGTGGCTTAAAATTACAATTTGAAAAGTTTAAACAATCTCTAGACACAGAAAAAAATAAAAAAACATAAAAAGCTTCATGGAAAGCTTTTTATTCTTTAAAACTTCAAAAACAAATATGGCAGAGCAAGAAAAAAAATATTCAAAATCTCTTGTAGGCAAGCCGATAGTTTCAAAGGCAGGAAAACGAATCGGGTTTGTTAAAGATTTAGTCTTCGAAGTCCGCACAGGCGAACTTTTGTATTTAGTAGTTGGCCAGCCTACGGCATATGCATTATCTCTTGACCTAGAAAAGACAAAAGACGGAGAACCACTAATACCTTTCAGTGCAATGATCTCTTCTGCCGATTTTGTTGTTGTAGCAGAAGAAGATATTGTTTAATGAATTAAATTTAAAAAAATGCCGCAATTAGCAAAAATTTAACCTAGCGGACTGCTTTGCAAGTAATAAGGGTCTTCTGTGATGTAATTTGGATAATTTACTTCCCATATCTTTATGGGGCCTATTATTCTTCCATTATAAAATGCCAAAGGAGTATTGTCTTGATACACTAATTTGAAATAAGGTGATTTTTCATTATAAAGGTAAAGTTTAGCAAAATTGGTATCCCATACTTTTTCAGAAAGCCATAATGCTCCACCAATTGAAGCGCCTTTTCCATTTGCAGAAAAATATGGAATTAATACCAAACAGCCACTTAGATTTCCATCAAATTCTAAACGCTTCCCGTTTACAAATAAACAAGAGATTGGCAAAGCATATTGATTTCCTTTGGCTATAACATACGCTGTAGGTTCTAGCAAACTCTCATTGACGAGCTTTATAGAAAAACCGGCTATTGCAGAATTTCCTTCGGGCAAAATTAATTTATCTAAAACATAATCTTTGTCAAGTGGCCAAACTCCTGTATAGATTAATAGAGTGCCATCTCGGACTTCTTTTTGATCTTTAAGTGCAAAAAGTCCTATTGTGCTCCTTCTATCAAAATTTTCGTCGGAGCCTATATATGAAAATGCATGATATTTCAATATCTCTTCCCACGAAATTAAAATATGCGTAACTTTATGCGTTTTGAGATAGGTAAGCGTGCTATTTTCGTCTTTTCCTGTTAAAAAGTATCGTCCGGATTGATGATTCCATCCTTTTGCATTACCCCCATCTGTGACAGCTGCTCTTTGCCCAACAGTAATTGTTAAATATCCATAGTCCCACCAGTGTGCAAATACTGCATTTTCAGGAGTATTTTCTCTTATCCAATCCATGGCGGCGCCCCATTGCCCAGGCACCATGGAACTGGAATATTTATTTTGTAATTCTGACGCTTGCGCGCATGTCGCAAATGTAAAAATGGCTAGCATAGAAATAATTCCGATTGTAGCAATCTTAATTTTAATATTTTTATCAGACACCCATTCAAAAAGATTTGAGATGCTATATGCAGTTAAAAATGCGAACACTGGAGTAACCATAAATAAAAGTCTTATTTGCCCTCGAGCAGCAAGTAAGGTTAGTAAAAACAAAATTGCGATGATTAATAAAAATTCTTTGCCCTCTAGCTTTATATTCGTGTCGCTTTTATAATATGAAAAAAGATAAATTAAGAATAAAACTCCAATGAATATGATTAACCAGTATTTATAAGTATTCGAAAAAAAGCTGATTGTGGCATATGGAGAAAGTCTACTAAAAATAAAAGCAAATATAAAAAATAAATAAGCTAAAAGCGAAAAGAAGGGAATTCTTTTCTCAAGAGACCCTCTTTCTTTAGATTCGAATATTTTGTAAAAGATAATGCCTGCTCCAACAAATGCGAAAACGCAAGTTAAATTGAAAGCACTCCACCAATCACCAAGATACGGTTGAGCATTTTCAGCAACGGTAAAAAATAATCTATTTTGGCCTTCTTGAACAGCAGCTTTTATTAAGGTTATAACATTATTATTAAAAACAAAACTTATTAGTAATGCGCACAAACCAGCTCCTACTGTTGAAATTATTGATTTTGGTATTTTTTTACTTTTTACAAATGCTTGACATAAAAGTAAGAAACAAGTAAAAAGAGCCGTAAAACTTATCAAGATAGACGTTTGCCCTAACAACGCATTTTTAGCGTCACAAAGAAAGCAAAAAATAATATAAAAAATAGACCAAATAAATATTATTGCCGCGTCTTTCTTTTCCAATTTATCTCTAATAAAACCGTATGCAAAAAAGAAGAGTAGTATGGTATAAACCAAAAATATATATCCGCCCCAAGTGCCAGTCATCATAGCAGCAAAAACTCCTGAAAGCGCACTCAAAGGCAAGCTTTTCCAACTCTTGCTTTTCCAAGCCAAAACTAGTAACAACAGGCTCGTAAACATCCACAACATAGCAAAAGCTTCATGATCTGCAAATCCCGCTCCAGTTCTTTGAATGTAAGCAGGAATTACTGCTAAAAATGCAGTTGCTATAAACGCAGTTTTATAATTTGTTATTTCTTTTACAAATAAGAAAAAAACAATAAACGCAATTATAGTTATGACTGGAGGATAAATTATATGCCATTCGATTTGGCTTAAATTTGCGAAAAAAATATGAATTAATTTGTAAAAAAAGACCATTGTTTTTGGGAAAAAAGTACCGCCTGCAGTCCCGATATATTCAGGTACATATCTCATATAATCTATTGAAGGAATGCTTCCTTGTTCATAAAGCATTTTCGAGAGCCTAAAGAAAAAATAAGAATCTAGTTCAATTAGATATTTTCCTTTTAATAAAGGCAAATTTCTAGTTCTTATCCAAAGTGCTAAAGCAAAAATAGGTAAAAGAGAAAACCAATAAATCCATTTTTCTTTGTTTGTAAAAAATTTTGTTTTTTCTTTTAAATTTTTTATTATTCCTTCAAGTTTAATATTTTGCATTTATCAACTTAAAAACAAACATCTTTAAATCTTACGCTAAAAAAATCACAAATAAAGAATTATTACTAAAAATGCAAGGACTAGTTCAAAAGAAAGAATGCCTAAAACCGTTCTTTTTTCAGTTTTAGCAAATTTCATAAAAATATGGGTGAGCGAACAAATTTTTCCAGGCGGTTTAAGGGAACCATCTTTTTGTGGAATACCAAAACTTTCTCCTTTAAATTTACAACGTGCTTTTAAGAATAATTCCAAAAAATAAGGTAAAAATAATAAAATTGCGGCTTTTGTATATTCAGATAAAATTGCTAAAATTCCAATCAGCGCACCTACCGCATATGTTAAGCTATTGCCTGGAAAAACTTTTGCGGGATACCAATTAAACATTAAAAAACAGATTAAAGAAGCGCAAGCTAAACCAGAAATTAAAGCAAGCCAAGGCGTACCTTTTGCTAAAAGTAGAGTAAGCGCGCCAAGAATTATTGCACCCATTCCCGCTTCTAATCCATTTAATCCCGCCAACATATTAAACCCATTTGATGCTCCAACTATTGCTAATGGAACAAAAAATAATGGGAAAAGCAATCCAACTTCTATTTTACCTAAAAAAGGCAAAATTAATTCTTGCATGCTAATTCCTAAAACAACAAGAGGAAGCGCAATAGGTATTGTTAAAAGAGGTTTTTGCCATTGGGGTAACCCTTTTTTCCAACCGAGAACATCATCTATAAATCCTAAAAAGCCTGCTAATAGAATCGTATTTATTATAGCAAGAACGTTTATGAAATGTGTTTCACTATGAAAAAGATATGTTTTTAAAAAAACATACCCAAAAAGTCCAAAAGTTAACGCAAGAATAACTGCTATACCGCCTGCTTCTGCACACTCTTTTTTATCTATTTTATTCATGTCGGTGCCAACCAAATTTCTTGATTTAGCAATTTTTATCCAAATTTTTGTTAATTCATAAGTAAGGCTAAAAGTTACAAAAACCATTATAATGACAAGAATGGTTGCATTATCCATTGTACATGTTTAAACTTTAATTTTTTTAAGTTTTTTTGGCAAGCGTGGCGATAATGAACCAAACGCAAATTATACAAATAACGCGTTAATTCCTACTTCTATTATTCCCGCAAGTATTAAAATAATACTGGCAAAACAAATCAAAAGTATAACATCGCACAGCGTTTTTTTAAATAAATATGTATTTTGCTTAGTTTCTAGAACGGCCAAAGATAGCATCATGCCCGCTATTGCTGAAATAAAATACGCTAGTACTTCTAAACTTCCATGGATTAAATAACGCACCAACCCGAAAGAGACGATATTTGTGTAATGCGCAACTGCAGATCCGCCCGTAACCATGGGATTAGCCAAAATAGAAAACTTAATTCGTTCGCCTATTGCAACTCCGATTACAGATGCATTCCATGTTAATATGAATAAAACGCCCGGGCCAAAAATAAACGCAAATAACAATGTAAATATTAGCACTTTAAAATTATTGGTCAGGATGGCATAAAAAAAACTTTTTGCGGCAAGTCCGCCGGTTATTACAGCATTAATTTCTCTTATGGTGGTGAGTTGCGCTTCAAATAGCAACCTGGTTATGTTTTGCGGTAACACAACGTACCATGTTGCAACAGCCAAAGTAAAACCCAAGAACGCCCAAATAAAAAATAAAAAGATTTGCGAATTTGTTTTTAATAACTGTTCTAGATAATTTTTTACTTTTTCTTCTTTTCTCTTTTCGGCACGCACCAATTTATAAAAAAGAGGAAGCATTAAAAAATTACAAAATAATATAAAAATAATCGAAGAGTACATAGGAAAAATCCAATAAGCGAAATATAGCGACATGCTTGTGCAAAGAAAAGTAATTGGAAAAATAATAAATGGATGCATTTTAATTTTCGAAATTGAAATTAAACTTTCAAGCACCATTTAACTTATATTTTGCGCACTTCTTTAAAAATTTAATGTATTTCTGCAAAGTTAAAATTTTGCGCAAGTTTTATATTGTTTTGCAACAATGAAATTTTAGCAAAGAGAATTAAAAGGAGGATAAAATGTTACAAATGCGAAAAATATCTGAAGTTGCTGCTTTGAAAGTATACACCTTAGACGGGCTTTTTTTTGGCGAAGTTGAAGAAGCACTCATAAAAGGAAACAAAATAGAAAGCTGGAAAATACGCGCGACAAAAGACAGTTTCTTAAACAAAGCATTAGGCGGTGCTAAAGGAGTTATAGTGCCGCACGCAATGGTTTCCGCAATTGGTGATGTAATGCTTGTTCAAAGGGGCGCAGCACCTTCTTATTCGGAAAGCGAATAGTAATTAAAACTCTAAAATGGATTTCAAATCTACTGCAGAGATAGAAATACCTAAAACAATAATTGAACAAATTATTGGACAAGAGCATGCAGTAGATATAATTAAAAAAGCGGCGCAACAAAGACGACACGTTTTATTAATCGGCAGCCCAGGAACTGGCAAAAGCATGCTCGGTCAAGCATTAGCCGAACTTTTGCCAAAGTCAAAACTTTCCGATATTTTAGCATTTCCTAATGAAATCGACGAAAACCAGCCAATTATAAAAACAACACCTGCAGGCGAAGGACAAAAATTGGTTGAAAAAATTAAAACCACAATGATTTCTTGGAATAAAAACCAGCAATTTTTATTTTTTATTTTTGCAATGTTTACTTTAGCCATTCCTTGGTGGATTCGCAATATGTACGGCGATATTATGGCAGCGGCAAGTTTGCTAGCAGGCGTACTATTTTTAGGCATTCTTTTAATTTCGTTTTCTGTAGGTATAAGAAAAAGTCCAAAATTTCAAGAACCTAAACTTTTAGTTGACAATTCAAAATTGGACCGCGCGCCTTTTATCGATGCAACAGGGGCGCATGCAGGCGCTTTACTTGGAGATTGCTTACACGATCCTTTGCAGAGTGGCGGATTAGGCACTCCCGCACATTTACGACTCGTACCAGGCGCGATACACAAAGCTAATGGTGGCGTTCTTTTCATAGACGAAATTTCGACACTAGATACTCATATGCAGCAAGAATTGCTTACAGCATTACAGGAGAAGAAATATCCCATAACTGGGCAATCTGAAAGAAGTAGTGGTGCGATGGTGAGAAGTACGCCCGCGCCATGCGATTTTGTTTTGGTAGCAGCAGGAAATTTAGAGTCTATTCAAAAAATGCATCCTGCGCTTCGAAGTAGAATAAGAGGTTATGGTTATGAAGTTTATATGAACGACTCCTTGCCAGATACGCCAGAAAATAGATTTGCTTTAGCTAGATTTGTCGCCCAAGAAGTGCATAAAGACGGAAAAATACCGCATTTTTCAAAAAAAGCTGTTGAAGAAATAATAAAAGAAGCGAGAAAAAGATCAGGTTCGAGAGGAAAATTTACTTTGGTTTTAAGAGATTTAGGCGGTTTGGTAAGAGCAGCAGGAGATATAGCAAAAGAAGAAGGAGCAAACTTAGTTGAATTGGAGCATGTACAAAAAGCAAAAAAATTAGCAAAAACATTAGAGCATCAAGTGGCAGATAGATATATAGAACGAAAAAAAGAGTATTCTGTCTTTAAAAATGAAGGAACTGCAATTGGGCGAATAAACGGCTTAGCAGTCATTGGTTCCCAAACCGCATATTCAGGCATAATATTGCCAATTGAAGCAGAGGTAACACTTGCAGATGGAGAAAAAAGAAAATTTGTAGCAACAGGAAAATTGGGCCAAATTGCTAAAGAAGCAATAACAAATGTTTCAGCCATTATTAAAAAAAGATTTGGCCAAGATATTAAAGATTATGAAATTTATGTTCAATTTTTACAAACCTCTGATAGTGGAGTAGAAGGAGATTCAGCATCAGTAGCCGTTGCTTTAGCAATTCTATCAGCGCTTAAAAATTTACAAATAAGGCAAGATACCGCAGTAACGGGTTCCCTCTCAGTAAGAGGAGAAATTTTACCAGTTGGAGGAATTGCTCAAAAAATTGAAGCTGCCATAGCAGGAGGATTAAAACAAGTTTTAATTCCAGAGAGCAATTTGAAAGATGTTATTTTAGACCAAAAATCTAAAATAAAAATAATACCTATTAAAAGATTTGAGGATGCTTTTGATTATATTTTTGAAAATCCGAAATAATTTAAAAATTTTAAAACTTAAAATATTTTAGTGCCTAAGCCATCTAGAAGATATTTCCTTTTTTTTCAAAAAGATATTCAAATCTTTTGAAAACTTCTCTTAGCGCCGCTTCAACTGATTTGGCTCGCTGAAGATCGATCTTTAAAACTTCTATTAAATGGTCAAAACTCGGTTTCAATTCTATTATTTGTTGCATAAATTTTTCATATTTGTCAATGTATTTTAATAGTGCGGGGTAGTTTGAAGCTATTTTATTAATAAATTCTTTAGCTTTAACAGGGTCTTCTTCCAAATATAAAAAAGCTTCATATTCCTCGAGCTCAGATATTGCACGCTCTAAAACAGAATAATAATGTAACATAAGTAAAACCGCTTCGCTTTCTTTTTTAAGCGTCTCATAAAAGGAACGCTGATGGTAAATAGCGTTGTGAAATGCTGTCTTTAAATTTTCAAGTTCTTGTTTTTCAATTTTAATATCTTTTTTAAAAGAATGCATTGGATACGTTTCTCCAACCATTTTTTTTCGATTGCTTGCCATATAAAATATTTTCCGAAAAGTTTAAAAAGTGGAAATTATTTCTAAAATATAGAAAAGTTCATGCTCAAAGAAGCTGAAGCTTTCAAATTTCGCATTCAAAAACTCAACGAGAGCGTCGATGATGCTCTCATAGTCGTAGAAGGACAAAAAGACAAAAAAGCATTGGAGCTTCTTTTAAAAGCTGAACTTTTCATACTTAACAAACAAAAAAGAAGCCTTTACGAGGCTGCAGAAGAAATTGCAAAAAAAGGGAAAAAGGTGATATTAATGCTTGATGCAGATAGGAAAGGTAGAGACCTTGAAAGAAAACTTAGCATTTATCTTCAAAGCATGCGCATAGATGTACGAAAAGAAAGGCAAATTTTAAAATTGGCAAAAGTGCGCGCTGTTGAAGATTTAGCTTCTGCAGTTTCAGGACTTCTTTAGGAGGTCAAATGGGAAAAATAAGTCCTGTATCTATAAAATACGTGATACACGCTAATATCGAATTGACTGGCGCGGCAGAAAAGCCAGATATAATTGGCGCCATTTTTGGCCAAACAGAAGGTCTTCTTGGCGAAGAATTAGACTTGCGAGAATTGCAAAAATCTGGGAAAATTGGAAGAATAGATGTTAAACTAGTTAATAAAGCAGGAAAAACCGAAGGCGAGATTTTACTTCCAAGTTCAATGGGTAAAACAGAAACAGCAATAATCGCCGCAGCACTTGAAACTATAGAACGCGTAGGCCCCTGTGAAGCCAAAATACAAGTTTCAAAAATAGAGGATGTGCGAGTAGCAAAAAGAAATTATATAATTGAAAGAGCCAAAAATTTGCTTCAGCAAATGATATCTGCGATGCCTGATATCCAAGCTCTTACTAATTCATTGACACAAAATATTCGTGAAGCGGAAATTAATGAATATGGGCCAGACAGATTGCCAGCTGGACCTGATATCGACGAAGCTGAAGAAATTATAATTGTCGAAGGCCGTGCAGACGTGATAAACTTACTTCGCTATGGCATACGAAATGTTATTGGAATGAAAGGGGCAAAACCAACAAATACTATTGTTGAACTCACAAAGAAAAAGACAACTACTCTTTTTGTAGACGGAGATAGAGGCGGAGATTTGATTATTAAAAATTTAGCAAGTTTAACAGATTTGGATTTTGTAGCAAGAGCACCGGATGGAAAAGAAGTAGAAGAATTAACACAAAAAGAAATTTTGAAGTCTTTGCGTTTGAAGATACCATGGGAGCAAGCAAAAAGCGAAATTAAAAACGGTTCTGAAGAAAACACCAAATTTATTATTAAAAAAGAGATTAAAGAGCAAAAAGAAAGCACGCAAACAATGCTATTAAAGAATCTTACAGAAGAAGTGCTAGGAACTAGAGGCGCTTTAATTTTAGGAGATGATTTTAATATTTTAGGACGAGTCCCTGTGAAAGAACTTGAAAATACGCTAACTAATCTGGACGGGGTAAAAGCAGTTGTTTTAGACGGAGAAGTAACTCCTGAGCTAGCCAAGTTAGCAGACACAAAAGATATCACTTATTTGGTAGCACAATCTGCAACGGCTAGACCGTACAAAGCAAAATTACTTCTTTTTAACAAATTTTAATATTTTGTTTATATTTATTTTTTCTGTTAAAAACGCAAAAAGAAGCCCTAAAATAGACCCTGCCAAAACATCTGTAAACCAATGCAAATTTAATACCAATCTACTTAAACTTATTAAAACGGCCCAAATAAATAACCCACTTTTTAGCAATTTGTTTTTAGTAGGCCAAAGATAACTTATAAAAAAAGAAAGACCCGCATGATTGCTTGGAAAAGAACCAGGGTTACCATTAGGGCGTTCCCTACCAGAAAAAAATTTTAATAATTCAAAAAATATTATCAAAAAAACAATCCATGCACCAGAATTTAAGTATTTTAGATCCTTTTCTTTTTTAAATTTTATAAGTTGCAACGCAAAAAAGAAAAATAAAAGCACAAATAATGAATAACTTATTACTAAAAATACTTCTTTGATTAAAAGATGGTTCGTAAAAAAAAGCGAATTTACAGTTGCATCTATATCCATTTTAGCGTTTATCTGTGCGTTATCAATTTTAGCCCATACCTTTTAGCCAACTCTTTTGCAAGATCTTCTGGTTTTATATATTTTCGCTTTAATAAAACAACAAGCCTATTATTTTCAACCAAAGTTTTTTTCCATTTTCTTTTAAAACTTTCAATATGTTCGCTCTTTATGTTTAAAGGAGGGCCAATGTGTTTTTTTTCTTTTGGTAAAACTTCATTTTCGAATATATACCAAAAAAGAATTTTGGAATTAATTTGCCAATTTGCCTCCACTATTTTAAAATCCTCTTTTTCAAAATTGCTCCTTAAAATTTCAAATAATTTTTTTAATTTTGCACCGACAACATCTTCTTTACCAAGCGGTTTTTTGCAAGAAAAGATAATTAATGGTCTGCTTTTAGCAAGTTTCTTTAAATCAGAAAACGCAAATTTTTTTATTTTAAAAAATTTTAAAGAAGGTTTTTCAATAAATTCTTTTGCAGAATCTCTAAATTTGTTAAATTTTTCATAAGATAGTGCGGCGGCAGCATTTCTGTTTTTATCTATTGGGTCAATAAGTATTAATGGAGATTGAAGTTTATTTTGGTCTAAGGTCTTAAAAATTTCTTCTTTGCTTTTGTACTGATTTGATAAATCAATTACTACTTGATCGGGCCATTTAGCTGCTGCTCGCAATACTTTTTCAAAAGAACCGTAATAAATAATTAAAAGATCTGCAACATGGCCGGAAAATCCACCGATGTACGATTCTGCACCATAAACGTTATTGCTTTTCATAAATTGCTTTAATAAGCGAATTTCATTTTTGATTTTAGAACTATGTTTCTTAACAAATTCAACATGCAATGGAGAAAAATCTGTTAGATTTTTTGCTTCTTCTGCTTTCTTTATTTCTAAAACAGGAACAAATTCTAGCTCCAAGCCTTTATATTTTACCAGAAAATAATCGCGACTTCCTTTTAATTTAGTTGTATTCCATATCTTTTTTAAAATTTTATTGGCTAATTCAGAAATTTCAGCGCTTCTTTGCGCATAAACTTCATAATCAAATTTTACAAAAAAATCTATATCTGAAAGTTTTGGCAACCAGGTGCCTTTAGCCACAGATCCGCCTAACGCAATTTTTATTTTTTTATTCAACAATTCTTTTTTATCAAATTTATTTTTTATTTCTTTAACTAATTTTTGGATTTTTTTAGTTTCTCTTTTTGAAGGAATGCAGATTTTTTTAGCGCTTCTTAGAATTTTAGCCAAGGAGGACATAAAAATATAAAAACAAAAGACATTAAAACACTTTTGCTTCTTTTATTTGGGCCCATGGTCTAGTGGTATGACGCTCGCTTCACAGGCGAGAGATCGCAGGTTCGAATCTTAGAAAATCCTGCTGGGCCCACTAGCTAATAACTACTGTTTTTACTGTAACCTTTTCTAAATACTCTAGTCTTTTCTTTAGTTCAGAAAGAATCGCATTATTTTCAGCCACAACAGATTGTAAATTTAAAAGAGTATTTATCTTATTTTCTGCATCATTTAATTGCATCTTCAAATTTTCAACAACAGATGCCAAATCGTTTAATGCAGACACGCTAATATTTAATTTCGAATTTAAAGCATCTACGCTAGTAAAAAAACTTTGCGCGGTTTTTTCTAAATTTTCTGATTTTTTGCTCAATTCCGCAGCAAATTCTTGAGACGTTTGTTGTTCGTGCTTTATGTCTTCACTATGCTTTGCTATGGCAACAAGACCTGCATTAATCCTGTCAAAATTTTTTAAATTTTTTTCACTCTGTTTCTTTAGATCCTTAGCATTTAAAGAAATTGTTTTTATTTCAGAAACTAATGAATTCAGCGTATCTGAATTCCACGTATTTTCAATTACAGATACTTTTTCTTTTAGATTTTCTAAATCTTTGTTTAGCAAACTTATAATTTCTGTTAACTTAAGAGAGGTAACGTTTGTCTCTTTTCTTAAGTTTTCAGTTTTTGCGTTTATGTCTTTTTTATATGTTCCAATTTCTGTTTTAATTTCTTTCAATTCGCTTGTCAAATTATTTGTCGTTTTTGCTAAATTTGTTACTGCTGAACGCAATTTATCTATTTCTTTTTGTAAATCTTTATTATTGCTATATAATAAAGCCGTTTCTTTTTTAGAAGCCTTTAGGTTTTTTTCTAAACTTTTAATTTGTGCATTTGTTTTTTTTAAAGTTTTATTTTGGAAAGTCAGATTCTTTTCTAAAGCAGCTATTTTCTTTAATGGGTCCAGCAAGTTTTTTGGCATATTTTGTTTAAAATGTATATAAATAAAAAATTGCGTTGCTCCTGCTAAATAGTTAAGATTTTATTGTTCGACTTCTTTAATTTTATTTTGCATTTCTTCAGAAAGCGGTAAAGTTTGCCCAGGTTCTAATTTAAAATATTCATAAAATTTTTTCGTAGGCTGTAACCATTTGCTTAGCCCAGATTTTTGGCTCTCTATAAATCCTTTTTCGATTAGAAGTTTTATGTGATTATATGCTTTATTTGACCTGACTCTAACCACATCACATTGCCTGGCACCACCTCTCCAAGCAATATATGCCAAAGTTTCTAAAACAGATTTATCGAATTCAGGCGCAGCAGCCTCTTTTACAAACTCTATATTTTCATCAGGAATTTTAAATTTCCAAATATCGCCTTCATTGATTAGTTTAATGCCTTTTCTATTTTCCCATTCTTTCTTTAACTCTTCTAAAATTGTTTTAATATCTTCTTTTAGTCCCAAATTTAATTTGTTAGCTAAAACATCTATGCCTACTCCTTCAGGTACGCAAAATAAGATAGATTCTATTTTTGCTTTAAGCTCATCCTTGTTTTCCATTTTCATCAATTTCTCTAAATTTTTTATTTAATTGATCTTCATAAATATTAATTAAAATTTTACCAAAAGGTTCTTCTTGGTATAATTCTACTTTGTTTTCTTGAGCTAAGTGTAAAAGAGGCAATAAGGTCCAAATAATTTCTTTTTTTTCTTTGTTTGGTAAAAGTTCTTCAAAAAATATTTTATTTTTTCGGAACTTTTTAACAAACATTTTTAGTTTTTGAATTAAATTTTCAATTTTTTCCCAAATGTCTATTTTTTTAACAGGGATTTTTGGGGGGTCCTTTGGGCGCATTTCCGCCCACTTTTGCTTCCTTCTTTCATCAACCTCAAGAGCCTTTCTTAATGCGTCTATTAGTTCTGTTAAGGTTACTTTTCTTTTCCGAGGCAAAGGCGTTTTAATGTCTATGCTTGCCTTAGTAAATCTTTTTTCTATATCTACTTGATTTTCTTCAAAATCATCTTCAACAAAATTTTCAGGGTTTGTCAGCGCAAGAAGCTGCTCGAGTCCAATACGTTCTGCTTTTAATTTTAACAAAATTGCTGCAGCTAAAATAACCTTGCCAGATAATTTAAAATTCATCTCTTTTAATTTCGAAATTAAATTAAGATATTCTTGAGCTAAAATGCTAATGTCTATATCCCAGGGATCTATTTTTCCTTCACGAACTAATTCGTAAATAAGAGATTGCCAAGTAATATCGTCTTCCTGAAATATTATTTGTTGAAAGATTTGTGAAGTTGCCATGGCCAACATTTTTTAATCGCCTTTCCTATTTTTAAACTTTAAACAATAATCTTAAAAATGAATATGTTATTGAAATTTTTAGCGGGGTAGGGCAGTCTGGAGTGCCCGTTGGGCTCATAACCCAAAGGTCGTTGGTTCAAATCCAACCCCCGCTACTTTATGAAAATTTGCGGTGTCGATGAAGCGGGCAGAGGGCCTGTTATAGGACCTTTAGTGATTTGCGCTTATTGTTTAGAAGAAAAAAATTTACAAAATTTGCATAATTTAAAGATTAAAGAATCTAAACAATTAAACGAAAAACAAAGAAAAAAAGCTTTTGAAAAATTAAAGAAACTTTCTACAGATTTCAAGTATGCAGTTATAAGTGCGAAAGAAATAGACAGAAATTCAGAAAACGGTATAAATTTAAATCAATTAGAAGCAAAAAAAATCGCGGAACTTTTAGACGAACTTTTGCCCGACGTCGTCTATATCGATTCTCCAACTTCTCCTGATGGCAATAAATTTTCTATGATGGTTAAAGAAAATCTTTTGCATAAAAATATAAACCTGTTTTCTGGACATTATGCAGATATTAAATATCCTATTGTTGCAGCAGCATCAATTATTGCAAAAGTAATACGAGACGAAGAAATAGAGGCAATTCATAAAGAATTAGGTATGAATTTTGGTTCCGGTTATCCTGCAGACCCAATAACAATTCAATTTTTAAAAAATAATTGGGACAATCCAAAAGTCTCTGAATATATAAGAAAAAGCTGGGGTACGATTAAAGAATTAGAAAAACGCAAGATACAAAGATTATTAAGCGATTTTGAAAATTAAATATTTTAAATTTCTAGTTTTAAAAATAAAATGGCTTGTCTTTAGTTGCAAAATCTTAAAAAAGACTTTTATTTTTTTAAAATTATGAAGACGTACCTTAAAGCACTTCAACTTAGAGGTTTTAAATCATTTAATCGTAAAGTATTTATTCAATTTTGCCCTAAAATGAATGTCATTTTAGGGCCCAATGGCTCTGGAAAATCAAACATAGGTGATGCCATTTGTTTCGTATTAGGCAGATTATCATCGAAAGACCTTAGAGCAGAAAATTTTTCAGATTTGTTATTTAAAAGAAAGAACACCACTGCGGCAGAAGGAGAAGTTTCTTTAATTTTAGACAACAGTCAAAATCTTTTTCCTTTTAAAGAAAATGAAATAGAAATTAAAAGAAAAATAAAAAAGACTGGTCAAACGCAATACTATATAAATGGAAAATCTGTAACTCGGCAACAAGTTTTAGAATTATTGGCATTAGCAAAAATTTTTCCAGATGGTTATAATATTGTTCTTCAAGGAGATATCGCAAAATTTGTCGATCTAAAACCTGTAGAAAAAAGACAATTAATCGAAGAAATCGCAGGCATTTCGACATATGAGGAGAAAAAAGCAAAAGCTTTAGCAGAGCTAACTAAAGTTGATGAAAGATTGCGAGAAGTAAACATAGTTCTAAGAGAAAAAGAAACTTACATGAAAAATTTAGAAGCAGAAAGAAAAAACGCGGAAAAATATAAAGATTTGCAAAACGAGTTAAAAGCTGCGCAAGCAGGAGAATTAATTTTAAAACTAGAAATAGCGAAATCAAAAAAAGAAAACTGCTCTAAACTAATTGAAACAAAACTAATCGAGATTAAAAATAGCCATCTAGATATAGAAATCAATAATAAAAAAATAATTCAGTTAAAAGAAAAATTAGAAAATTTAGAAAAAGAAATTCAACGCAAAGGTGGCGAAGAATCGCTAAAATTACAAAAAGAAGTCGAAGCGGTTCGCATAGAATTAGAGAAAGCCAGAGAGCTATTTTCAACAACTGTAAATGAATTAAATAGGCTTGAAAAAAGACGCATCGATTTAGAACAAAATTTATTGCAGATAGAGTCCAAAATAAAACAAGCCGAAGACGATAAAAAAAAGCTAAAAGAAAAATTAGATGCTCTAGAAAATCAAATAAAAAATTTTAAGTCAGAAGCTATCGATATTAAATCGTTAGAAGAAAATTTAGATGAGCTAGATAAAGAAACTAGCGCTTTGCAAGAAAAGAGAAATGTTTTATTTGAAAGAGTAATTCAACTTAAAACAGAAAAAAATACGTGCGAAAAAGAATTAAACGAAGTCGAACAAAAAATAAATATTTTGGAAAGAAATGCAAAAGAATTTCAAGAAACTCAAACAAAACTTAATTCTGTATTAGTTAAATTAGAAAGCCATTCGAAATCTCAAACAGAAGTTTCTATTAAAATCGGGCAATTAAAAAAAGAACAAATATGTAAAGAAAGCGAACTAACAAAAATAAAGGCACTCTTTAATGCGCGGCAAGATTTTTTACAAAAAGACAACAGCATAAAGTTGCTTAAAAATTCTAATATTAAAGGTATCATTGGCACAGTTGCAGAGTTAGGAACTTCAAAACCCGAATTTTCTACAGCGCTTTCAGTTGCAGCCGGAAACAGACTTAAAAATATAGTAGTCGATTGTCCAGAAACCGCACTCTTGTGTTTGGAAAAATTAAAAACCGCTAAAGCAGGAATAGCCACTTTTTTACCATTGAATAATCTAAAAATACCAACTTTTAACATTCCGCAATCCGTATTAAAAAAGCAAGGAGTTCTAGGATTAGCAGTAGATTTAATCGAATGCGAGGCTAAATATAAAAATTTATTTTCTTACGTTTTTAGAGATACTTTGATAATTAAAAATTCAGATATAGCAAAAGACTTAGGTTTTAATAAATACAGAATGGTTACTTTAGACGGGGATTTATTTGAAATTTCTGGAGCTATTACTGGAGGATATCGCGGTAATGTTACAATGACTTTTGACGTATCTAAAAATCAAATTCAAGAATTAGAAAGAGATTTAGAAAAACTCCAAAAAGAAATACAAAATTTAGAAAAACAAAAAGCAGAAATCGATTCTGAAGTTTTGAAATTGCAAGCACAGCGCATAGAATTAGAAGCAAAATTAAAATTAACTCAAAACCAAGCAATTAAAGAGCATGAAGCTTTATTGGAAAGAAAAAATCAGATACAAAAGAGATTAGAAGCGCTAAATTCAAAATTGCAAACATCGGAAAAAGAATTTTCAGAAGCAGAAAATAAATTAAAAATTACACAAGAAAAACAAAATTCCTTAAAGACGCAATTGCATAATTTAAAATTTGAGACTTCGATGTCTCTTTTAGAAAAATTAAATCAAGATAAACATCAACAAATATCTTTGCTGGCCGCGCTTGAGGCTACTATTACAAATGCGCTACTGCCAGAAAAAAATAATGTGCTAAGGGTACTTAAGGAACTTGAAAAAGAGAAAAAAAATTTTGACCAGCAAAAAGTAGAATTAGAAAGAAGAATTTCTGAGTTAGAAAAAGAATTACAAAAAAAAGAAAGCGAACAGGCACTTTTCCATGGAAAACTTAAGCAAGCTTTTGAAGAGCAAGCAGGCTTAAGCACTTCGTTAAGAGAAGCACAAACGACATTAGAAAGCGTAAAATTGAGACTTAATGCGTTAGAACAAGAAAAAAATAATTTAACAATCGAGGCGGCACAATACGCCGCAGAAATTAGCACTTTAGAGGATGAACTTAAAAATTATCAAAACGCGGAGCCTTTAAAATTTAAGACTTTAGAAGCGGCGAAAACCAAAATAAAAGAATTACAAAGCAGATTAGAAGCGTTGGGGCCGGTAAATATGCGCGCGTTGGAAGTTTTTCAAGATATTTTAAAAGAATATAATGATCTCTCGATTAAGACAACTAAATTAAAAGAAGAAAAAGAAGCAATTCTACAAATAATTGAAGAAGTTGAAAAAAAGAAAAAAGAAGCGTTCATGAAAACCTTTAATGAAATAAATTCTAAATTTGAAGAAATTTATAAAAAAATAAATATGAAATATATAGGTACGATGATTTTAGAAAATGTAGAAAAACCATTTGAAGGCGGCCTTTTTGTAGAATTGAAAGATGATAAAAAGAAACGAGTTTCGCCGGCGGCACTTTCCGGAGGAGAGAAAGTACTTTTAGCCTTGGCTTTCATATTCGCAATACAAGAATATGAGCCCGCTCCATTTTATCTTTTAGATGAAATAGAAGCTGCACTAGATAGAGTTAATTCGGAGCAAGTCGCAAAATTGTTAAAAGAGTACAGTAAAAGATCCCAAATTGTTATAATTTCGCACAACGATGCAGTGATCTCAGAAGGAGATACGCTTTACGGTGTGTCCATGACAAAAGAGGGGGAATCTACGGTGGTGAGTTTAAAATTATGAAAATGAAATTTACTTTTTCAAAAAAAGAAATAATTCATCTATTTTGTGCTGCCATGGTTATTTCATTGGCTTTTGAACTGGTCCTTTTTAGAGACCAAATATTTACTTATGCTTTCACTATTACAAGTTTTGCTGTGTTTTTTTTACAAACTCTTTTAATAATAACTTTGGCGTTTGTTTTACACGAGCTCGGCCATAAATTTATCGCTCAAAAAATAGGGATCTGGGCAGAATTTAGGGCTTGGCCTTTTGGCTTAGTTCTAGCATTAATATTAGCTTTAATTAGTAAAGGCGGGTTCGTTTTTGCTGCACCCGGAGCCGTTTTAATAGTACCTGCTAAAAAAACAAAAAAAGGTTTTATTTTTAAGAAACTAACAAAAAAACAAGTAGGCCACATCGGGATTATCGGAGTTTTAATTAATCTTTTTTTAGCAACAATAGCATTCATATTAGCATTGTTAGGAGTTGCGTTGGCAGCACTAATGGCTCAAATTAATACCTGGCTTGCAATATTTAATCTAATACCTGTTTCGATTTTAGATGGCGCAAAAGTTTGGCATTGGTCTAAAACCGCGTGGGCAATTACTTTTTTTTATGCGATTTCTTTATTTATTTTAATAATTCTAATTTAATTTTTCAAATTTAATTAGCCCGTTAAATTCTTCAATTGCCAATTTCGCTTTTTTTGTTAAATTCCCTTTTGAAATTATTAAAACTGACTTAGACCTTTTTATGCTTTCGGAATGGGCCAACGAGATATCCAGCTCGTTAATAGTTTTTTTGTTTAATATAAACGCAATAAAAGGAATATTCCCTATGGCAGAAGGTAGCAAAAACTCCAAAATGGCTTCTCTCCCTTTTTTTCTCAATTCTTTATTTGTAACAACGGCATTTTTACTTTCTAACCATTTAAGTGCCAAATCTATTAAGTTATCGCTTTCTACTTTTTCAATATTTTTTATTTGAGGCGTGCTTATTTTAATTTTTTGATTTTCGCTTTTTTCAAATTCTTTTGTTTCTGTCAAAATCTTCTTTTCTACTTCTTCTAAATGTTCTATGGGCTCAACAGATGTTTGTTTTTGCGGTGCAGATTTCTCTTCTTTTTCTCTACGCTCGATTTCTTTTAATTTTTCTAAAAATTCTTTTCTTTTCCTTTCTATTTCAGGAGTAATTTGGACAGGCTCTGTGCTAAAATTTCCTACCGTTGGTTTTACCGACAATAAAGAATTGAGTTTAGTTTGTGCGCTTAACTCCTGACCTGGAAGATAATAAATTGGCACGCCTCCTATTTTTTCACTTGTGCATTTAATTTTCCCAGATTCTGTTAAAAAATCTAACACTGCTTTAGCTGTAAAGCTATCTATGGATAAGGCTGTTGCAACCTCAATCGGCAAGACAGGACTTTGCGATACTAATTTATATATGGCCTCTACTCTTGACATCTTGTTTTATTTGTTTAAAGAAGCTATTAAGACTTTCTATTCTAAATTAAATATTTATAATCGTTAACAAAAATAACAGTTCTGTCCACATCACCCGCAAGTGCGTCCGCAAGCTTAACGCCGCCAAATGCTTCTGGTAGAAGTATAAAATCTGCTCCTGCTTTTTTTAATTTTGGCACCATTTTTACATCGGTTGCTCGGACTGCTATTTTAGCATGCCTATTTAATTCTCTTGCAGTTAGCGTTAGTAGTAAGTTTTTACCATCTTCGCCAAGCGCAATTGCAATACCTGCTGCATGTTGAATATTTGCTTCTTTTAAAACATGCTCGTCTATCGGGCCAACTTCGTACACTAAAAATCCTTTTGCCCTAAGTTTTGCAATTATATCTTTATTTTTTTCGATAAAAACAACTTTATGTCCCAAATTGGCCAATCTTATTCCTACATTTTGTCCAACTCTTCCAGCTCCACAAATAATATAGTGTCCTTTTAATTTTTTTATTTCCGAAATCATTTTTGCCTCCTTTAAAAACTCTCCAAATTTTCCTTCTACTACTAGTCCAAAAGAACTCCAAATTGCAAACCAAATTATAATTGCACCAAATAAACTTAATAAAATAACTAAATAATGTGGATATTCCGCAGACGTTTTCCCAGATAAAGACTCCAATGTAGCATAAAACGCTCCAGTAAAACTAAAACCATTAGCTAGAAAACCAAATATGCCTATAGCAAACGTTACGATAATTAGCGCTATTAGCATTTTGAATTGTTTAAGTACGTCAGTGGCTTTTAATGGCTGCATTAAAATTTTAACGTTTTTTCGAATTATAAACTTTTACCTTATAAAAATATGCGCCAGCCGGGATTTGAACCCGGGTCCCAAGCTTGGGAAGCTCGTGTCCTACCAGACTAGACTACTGGCGCATTGTTTCATACTATTTATTTTAAAAAATAAATCTTTATAAGTATTTCAAAATTTCAAATTTTTACAAGATTTTAACCATCAAAAACAAAATGCAAAAATATAAAATAAAATATAAATTTAAAAGCCCTGATGGCGGAGAGTACATTTTATATAAATATTATACGCCGCGACAAGCAGGAATAAGAGGTTTTTTAGCCACTTTCTGTGCAGCAGTTAGTGTGGCTCTTTTAACTCCACTTCCAGACGAGTTTATTACGGTTCCAGCAGCAGCAAAACTTGTACAATATTTTATAGACGCTGATTATGAAACTTCGCTTGTTTATGGTTATTTTTTATATAAAGGAATAGGCATTCTTTTTTTGGTGTTGGCATCTATATTTGGAATGCAATATTTGAGAGCAGCATGGGCAAAAAAACTTGCAGATGTAGATTTTACTTTTAAAAAAATAAAAAGAACTTTAAGATTGAGGAGGGTTTAAAAAGCCGAAATAATATCTTTTTCTGGGCCGGTGGTCTAGTGGTTATGACGTCCGCTTGACAGGCGGGAGGTCGGCGGTTCGAATCCGCCCCGGCCCATGCGGGGGTGCCTGAGCGGTCAAAAGGGCACGGCTTAGGACCGTGTGGCTTAGTGCCTTCCTAGGTTCAAATCCTAGCCCCCGCATTTCGTATATTTTAAGGTAGTAACATAATTTTATAATGCGCGATTTATTCTTTTAAATATGAATTCCAAAAGCGAATATGTTTTTGTAAAAGAATACTCTATTTTGTTAGCGAAGCTTAAATCTGCATCTTTAGATTTTCATAAGGCAATAGAAAATGCTAGCAATGCTGCAGATTTACATAAACAAAAGATGGAAGAGCTAGAACATGCCCAAATACTTTTTAATTCAATACGCGAAAATTTAAATCAACTTAAAGCAAGCTTTCCCATCAGAGAATTTAAGAAAGAAGAGCATGAAAGGCCAAAAAGACCTATAACTTCAACGAAATTGCCGGAGCAAGAACTTTTAAGTAAAAGTCAGTACGCATTACAAACTCTTCAGAAGAATCTGCTTGAATTAAAAGAAGAATTGAAAAAAATAAAATAGCTGAGCAATTGGAGATAAAGTTGTTTTAAAGCTAATTAGCTTTCGATAATTGCTTTTAGGTAATATTTATTTTAAAATAAATTGTGACTGTCTCTATACTTCTGGCTTAATCAACTTTGCAGAAACTTCGTCAAGCTTTGTTTTCGCTTCGGCTAACATTGCCGCCCAACCGTCTATGATTTCTGCTTCTTTATTTTTAATAGAAGCTATTCTATCTAAAGTCTCTTTTAATTCAGTTAATTTTGTTTCTATTTCTTGAATATTTCGCATTGTTTCTTTATACTTATCTAATCTTATGAAAACGGTTGCTTTTTCTTCTACAGCAGGCGCAAAAGTTGAAGGAATAGCCGGGGCTGGAGCAGACACAGGACTTGGTTTCATGGAAACTTCAGGAATTAAAGGCGCACTTATTTTTTCTGTTACGCTTTCTTCTTCGCCTGGCAAAGGCGGTAAAGGAGGCAACTCTCCTTCTTCTATTTCTTCTTTCCTTTTTTTAAAAAACAAGCCCATTTTACCTCAAAGATTTAGTAACAAACCTTTATTTTTATATATTACTTACCAACTAAAAGTGACTATGAGACTTAATATTATAGTTTTGCCCCTTCTTTTAATAAATTGCATTTATGCAGTTTCGTTTAGCGAAGTCATGCCAAATCCATACGGACCAGAGCCAGCAGGAGAATGGATAGAAATTTATTCGGATTCTCCAGTTGTCTTAGAAAATTGGTCTGTAGTAGATGCAGCAAAAAAAGCATATCTATTTTCTTTAAATTTTGATGATTATGCAATTTTATCTTGTAACAAAAGCACATTCGAAACAAATTTTCCAAACGTTTCTGTTCCTATTTTTAATTTAAATTGCAGTGGACTTGGTTGGTTAAATAATGGCGAAGAAACTATTTATTTAAAAGATAATTTTGGCAAAATAGTTGATTCTTTGTACTGGTATTCTACCGAAGAAAATAAAAGTCTGAGCAATTGTTTTGGAAATTTTGTGAATACCGCACCAACACCAGGGGAGCCAAATATTTGTAATTTGACAAAAGATGTTGTTTTAGAAGTTTTTTTAAGTTCAAAAGTTATTTTAAATGCAACGTATACTTCTCTATTTAAAATTTCTATTTTAAACAAGACCAATTGTTCTATTAAAGATAATATAACTGCAAATTATAGCATACTTGACGAAAATGGGACTTTAATAAAACAAGATACTTTTACAAAAGAGGTCGGTTGTTCAGGCTATTCAAATACCGGCGTATGGCGCCCAGATAAAAGCGGCAATTTTACACTACAAGGTCAAATAATTGAAAGTACTTCTGAAAATTACAATTTAAATAACGATTTTGCTTTAGCAAAAATAGAAGTTTTAGATTCGCCAGTACAAATTTTATACTTTTCAAATTCTTCATTTGGCGACCTTAAATTTGTATTAGCTTATTTAAATCTCGATGAAGCTATTTTAGAATTGTTAAATTGGACTAATTCAAGCATAAAATTTCTTGTTTATAGCGCAAGTAACAAAGCCATTTTACGAGAATTCGACAATTCTATTTTAGATTCTACCGATGGTTGTAAAAGTGTTTTTGCAGTGCCTGTTCAAGCAAGTGTCGGATATTATTATTTAGCATTACCTTATTTTATTGCACCAAATTGCAACTCTTATTATTTACCAGGAAATTATTCTTTAGGTATTAGAGCATTTAAATTAATAAATGACACTTGCCCTAGTACATGTACACGAAATACTTGTTACGATTTTGACAAATTTGAAATATTTATTTCAGGAAAGAATTATAATTTATGTGTTAAGGAAGGCAAATCTAATGAAGAAACGTATAACGCAAATGCTCTAAATACTTGTGATTTAAAATTAGAGATACTTTCTGCTCCATCTCAAGCGAAGTTTGGAGAAAATATAACAATTAACTTTAAAGTCACCAATGTTTGCGACGAAAAAATAAATACGAGTATTTATAGTTATGTTTATTCGAATTTAAATTGTATAAACGAAGAAGGTTGGACAGGAAATAAAATTAATTTAGAATTACAACCAAACCAATCTGTGGAGCTGAAATTATATAACAAAATAAAATCAGATGTTCAATTAGGAAAATATAATTTAAAAGTTAGAGCTTTAGCCAATTCTAAAAAAATTGATGCCATTTCCCAAATCGAAATTTTGGATTGTGCAAACAGCACTTTTGAAACTTTAGAAAAAATAGAAAAAGTTGAAAATTTAAATACGTTGGAAAGTTTTAATTTAGGAAAAAATGAAATTAAAGTTGTTTGGAGCTCTAAGTCAAATATAAACAGAGTTTTACTTTTATTTTGCACAGCTCTCTCTATTTTTTGCGCAGCTCTTTTGCTAACAATTTTTAACAAAGGTTTAAAAAAGACGAATTTAAACAAAATTAATGGAAAAACCGATTAAAGCAAGATTAATTGTAGAGATAGTTGGGAAACCAAAAGAGCATGTAGAAGAAACGATTATTTTATTAGGCGAAAAATTTGCTGAAGGAAAGAAAGAAGTTAAGATTTTAAGCAGAAAAGTCAGAGAACCAGTTCAACTAAAAGACACGTCTTTATATTCTGCATTCATCGAATTTGAAGTTCAAGTTGAAAATTTATCCATTTTGTTAGAGTTGATTTTTGATTATTTGCCAAGCTCTATAGAAATCATAGAACCAGAAGAAATTTCAGAAAGCAATTTTAATTTAAATAGTGTTTTAAATGATTTGGCAGGGAAACTTCATTCTTATGATTTAGCAATTAAAAAATTAAAAGCGGAAAATGTTTTGTTAAAAAAAGAAATTAAAAAACTAAAAGATAGTAAAATAAATCAAAATAATTCGCTATAAAGCGGCCTGCTTTGTTCTTAAAGATGCAGTCCCTAAAAATAATTCTCCAACATTAATAATTTAATGCTAATAAAAAATAATAAAAAATTAAGAAACAACAACAATTTTAATTTTGTCTCTTAACTCTGGGCTCAACCATTTACAAACAGTATCTAAGCTTAAATTTCCCAAATCATTGCATTTCACTATGATTTTCTCGTTCGTCATACTAGCAGAACAATACTCGGGAGTTTCTACTTTTATGTTTTTGGATGCAAGTTTTTCTCCTATAAAAAAGGCGGCTACACCTGTTATTGCTAAAGCTAGTAAAAAAATTCCAAACAATCTTCCCAAAGTTATTTCATATTTTATTTCAATTGTTTGTTTCTTTTGTTCTTCCATTTTTTTCCTCCTGTTGAATATTTATTTTTTCAGTTTTATTCCATTTAATTACAACTTTACTTTGTAAAAAATTTAAAACATTAAAATGATCAACTTTATATGTTGTTTCTTTTCCACTTCCTTCTTTTTTAATTAACCCTTTTTCTTCCAATTCTTTAATTTGTTTAGAAGTAAACGATTTATCAGTATTTAACACTTTAGCCAAATCTTTATTTTTTTGTTGACCCAAAGCAATAGCCAAAATTACTTTAAGTTGATTTAACAATTTATAAGTATCTCTTTTACCAAGGAGCGTGTCCGCATCTTTTTCGAGAATTTCTTGGGCGCTTGGTTTTTTTTCTTGTTCTATTTCTATCTTTTTAATAATATCTATGGGATTTTTAGGCCTTTGATTATCTTGATTATTAGTAATAGTATTCATCAAAAAACAAAGAAAGAATAAGGTTTTAAGGTTTTATATAAAACAAAATAATTTCAATATTAAAATTCAATATTGAATAATAAAATCTAACCATAATGTTTTTAAATTTCTTAAAATTCCTCTTTATTAGGAGGTTTAAAAAATAAAATGGAAATACGAACAAAAACCGCAATACAAAAAATAGCAGCAGCAGGAATTAGCACAATAATGGCTGCCGCGACAATAGGTTTTGCAGGAGCAGTTACTTTAGCAGACTACCCATCGCCATTTATTAAAGACGGCGCATGGAATACTTTGTTAGTGGTCGGCGGAGACGCGGCTTCTGCTGATGTAGTTGGTGCTATAGATATAGGTGCTACATTAGCACAAGTTGCAGCAGTTAAACCAGGCGTAACTGAAGTAACTGGCGGAGTCCAAGAAGAATTAGCATTAGACGATGATTTGGCAACTGTTTTTGGTGCCACTTTAGACGAAGGAGATATAAGTAATTTAATAGACTCGACAATAGAATTTGCAGACGAAGATTTAGATGTGCATGAAGAAATTGATTTAACAGGTGGTGCAGGAATAATTATTTCATCAACAGCAGACAAAGATTTAAACAAGGACCCTGCAATAAAAATCGGAACAGGATCAATAAGCTATAAATATGTGTTTGACGATACTGTAGATTGGGATACAGGCGATACAGAAGTTACTTCCGACAATCCATTAGTAATAGACTTTTTAGGTAAAACTTTAACAATAACAAAAGTAGATACCGCAACCAATAAAATAACTGCGCAAATCGGTAACGACTATTACTTAAACGCGGGAGACACGGTTACAGTAGAAGGAAAAACATTAAAGCTACTTAATGTTGGAGAAAACTCAATTGTTGTCCAAGTCGGTACAGAACAAAAGATAATATCAAAAGGTACGACTGCAAAAGTTGGTGGATTAAGAGTTTACGCAAAAGACTTATTCACTTCGAATACGTTGTCTGAAAAAAGTGCTATTGTAGTGGCAGGTTTAGACGCGTTTAAAACATACGGAGACGGCGATGCATTTTACATCCCTTGCTCAACTCCAAAATCCGAGGATTGCGATAAAGATAATCCTGATTGGGTATGGACAATAGATATGAATAATGCAGGCACAGATCATATCGGCATTGTAATAGATACAACATGGGATGATGCAGAAGATCCTGTTTTAAAAGTTGGCGACACCTTGTATTTGCCAGAAAACTACATTTGGGCGAAGTTTGACAAGTTAGCGACAACAAACTTTAACAAATATACAATAGAATATAAAACAGGCGTGGATTTGGATCCTCCTCTCTCTGGTAAAACTAGTGAAGCTATATTTATTATTAGAGGCCCAACAGACAAATCTTTACAAACCGAAAGCGGAAAGAAGACAAATACTATTTACTTGTACTTCGATGGAACAGACTATTACTTATTATACAAAGACAAAGACGGCATCCAAAAAGAATGGGATAGCAGTGGAGGGGACACAGATATAACCTTTAAGTTTGTAAATGGCGACTCCGAAATTAACGCAAAGTGGGATGTAAGCGGGTCTCCAGACGATACTTTATCTATAGATGTTGACGGCGACAGCTCTTTAAAATTAAAATTAGACATAGAAGACGATGGTAGTGCTTTAGTAGGATTAGGTAATCCTGAAGATGCAGAATCCGCTGATGTAGTTTACGGCACAACTGAATTAGGTGAGCGCAGCAACGATGTGTTGTTCCTTTGGGGCAACTACATAACAAATGTAAAAGCTGGCACAGAAAAAGATACAGTTACTTTGTACGTGCCAGATAAACAACAAAAAGCATTTGTAACAATTGGCAGCGTTGGAACAAAAGTAGTAACAACAGGCGGAACTCCAAGTGTAAGTGGAGTGCCAATAGCAAAATTAGACACATCAATCAGTGATCCAAAAGCTACCAACTTAATACTAGTCGGTGGACCTGCAGTTAACAGACTAACCGCAAGAGCACTTGATTTAACTTACCCAACATATGGAACAGAAGCTGGCGCTGCATTAGGCATAACCGAAGGTCAAGGAACAATTAAATTAATAGAAAATGCCTTTGGTGGCTCGAATGTAGCATTAATTGTAGCTGGTTGGGAAGCTGCAGAAACACAAGCAGCATCTACTGTGTTGAAAGACTACACAACCTACAAAGAGAAATTAACTGGCAAGCAGGTTATTGTTAGTGGAACAACTGCTCCATACACAGTAACCGCACCAACAGTTAGCGCCTAAAGGCGCTTTTTTTCTTTTTAATTTTTCAAAAGTTTTAAAAATAAATAAATTTAGCTCAATTTATGGAAGATGCACCAATAACCACTACTAAAACTAAAAAAGGATTTTGGGCGAAAATATTTGCAATTTTAACAATTATTTTTATGGCAGGATGGGCTTTAGCACTTTATGCTGAAAGAGAAGAAAATCAAAGTGGAGAAAAAATACAACTTGCAGGCCATACTTTCTATAGACTTAAAGATGGCACCTATGCCACAATAATCAATATAAATAATGAAAATAAGCCCATTGCGTTTTATTTAGATCCGCGAGAAGCAAGCGGAATTTTTGTTTCTGCGGAAGCGAAAAATCTTTTAAAAAGCAATAAAGTATATATAACTTTTAATCCGAATCAACAAAATTTAAGCTATTTTGGAATCGCAGGGGCTCAAATTTCTAGAATATTTGCTCTTTATAACATTCCTGTTGTTGGAGCATATACTGAGGATACAAATCCTATAGATCCGAATGTTCCAATTAAAACTTGTGAAGACGCTAATAATTTAACAGCAGTTATTGAATTAAAGATTGGAAATTCCACAGAAATTATGAGAGATGAACAATTTTTAAATTGCTATTATGTAATGGGAAAAAATGAAACAGATTTAATTTATGCAGCAGATCGTTTAGGTTATTTGTTATTGGGTATAAATTTATAAAAATGGAAATAATTACTGCAATTTATTTTATTTTTCTTGCAATTTCTATTTACTTCATTAATCTTTTCTTACTCTTACATTTCGAAAAACCGATTAAAAATAAACTCCAAGAAAAGAAATTACCAAAAATTTCGGTTATAATTCCAGCACATAATAAAGAAAATTATATAGCAAAATCAATCGAAAGCGTTCTTAATTCAAATTATCCTAAAAATAAATTAGAGATAATTGTTGTAGATGATGGGAGCACAGACAAAACATTTGAAATAATTTCTAAATACGCTTCAAAACATTCAAAATATATTAAACCAATTCGTAGAGAAAAAGCGAGTGGAAGGGCTGCAATTCCAAAGAATGAGGGCGCAAAAATTGCTAGCGGAGATATCTTGGTGTTTTTAGATGGAGATTCTGTTGTTGAAAAAAACGCGTTAAAAAATTTAATGGCTTATTTTGATAATCCTATTGTTGGGGGCGTTACTGGGTTTGTTGGAGTTTTAATAGAAAAAAATAAGTTTATAGAAAGCATCCAAAAAATAGAGTATGCTTTTATTGCTTGGACTAGAGCTTTAATGGACCAATTTAATGGAGTTTACGTTCTGCCGGGTGGGTTAAGCGCTATTCGAAAAGACGTATTTTTCAAAATAGGAGGCTACGACCCAAATAATTTAACAGAAGATATAGAACTAGCTTGGAAAATTTGCGCGCATAATTACATTAATAAGATGGCGTTTAATGCTAGAGCATACACTTATGTACCACAAACATTTAAAGAATGGTGGCACCAAAGAGTTCGCTGGGATATAGGCGGAGTGCAAACCCTTTTAAAATATTTTAAATATGTAAAGGGTAATGGTGTTTTAGGAAGGTGGATCATACCCTTTTTTTTCGCCTCTATGCTAATAAGTTTAGCAGGTTTTTTTGTTTTTTTAAGCTTGATTTCTTTTTTTCTCTATAACAAAATAAGTGTCCTTTTAGGTTTAGCCGCGGCAAAAGTACCTTTATTCCAGATTAGTAATTTATATTATTATCCTTCTGTTATGACTTTTTTTGGCATTTTACTTTTAATTCTTTCATTAGCATTCTATTATTACGGAATAAAACAAACAGATACCAAATCAGTATTTTTAAAACACGCATTTTATTTATTCGTTTATCTATGCATATTTCCAGTAGTATTAATAGACGCTTTGTTTAAAATGGCAAGAGGTTATTGGAAATGGTAAACGTTTTTTTAAAAGCAACAATTTTAACTATAATTATTTTTTCCATAGGAGTTTTTTTTGGCTACGTGCTTGAAAGCAGCAGAACATATGCCATAGCAGAAAAATATATCGATTCTGAAATAAGTTGGAATGATGCCAGATTATTAAGCGACCTGTTTTATCAAAACGAAACCGATTTTTGCAAAAAGGCAATAGTAACCAATTTGCAATTTGCAGATAAAATTTACGAAGAAGGAAAAATTCTAGAACAATACGAAGAAGCAAATAAATTAACAAGTCAACTTTTGAAGCAGAAGAAAAAATATGCTTTGCTCCAAACGCAATTCTTATTGAATTCGATTCGCTTAAAACAACAGTGTGACGCATCGTATAATATTATAATATATTTTTATGCCCAATATGCAGATATGCAAACGAAAAACAAACAAAATGTTATTTCTAATTTGTTATTGACAGTTAAAGAGCAAAAAGGTTTTGAGGTTATGTTGATACCTTTGCCTGTTGATTTAGATTTAGATTCTGTAACTTTACTAAAAGAAAAATATGGTATTGACGAGACGCCTGCGATTGTTATAAATGAAAAAGTTTACAAAGGAAATTTAACTTTGCCTGAAATTTCCAAGGAATTGAAGTAGGGTAGTAGCATAACTTCCTTTTGGAAGTTTGAAAGAAATTTTTAGTTTGTATTTATTTTTATTAAGGTCGTCTTTGCCCATCTCTAAAATCTTTAAATTTTTAGGTTTAACTATCGCTTTTCTTAATACTCCTTTAACTGCTAATTCGGGCATTTTTTTACATTTAAAATCTTCTAAAGTAAGCTTATCTTTTTTTAATAATTTAAAAATCTCTTTAGAAAATTTATCATTCTTTAATTTTACTTTGTATCCCGGCAAATAATATTTTTCTCTCGGCTTTTTTATTTCTCTAAGTGCAAGGTTCCAAATCTTTGATTGATATGCGTGTACGTAAAGTTTTCTAATATGTTTTGGAAACACTCTAAGCGCACCAGCAAAATCGTTTGGGCTTTTGACCAATTTTTCTAATATCAATTTTTCTAATTTCAAACCTCTGGGTATTTTTTCTAAAAGTAATCGCCACTTCTTCCAATTTTCTTTAGCAAATTTTCTAAAATTTTTTTTATCAGTGCTTTCATTTTCAGAAACAAAACAAATTATTTCTTTAACCGCCCTTTCCAAATTTCCTTTTAAAATTTCTTTTCCGATTTTAGCAGTGTTTCCCCTTCCAAACCTTTGGAAGCCGAAATAATTTTTAAATCCGTTTTTTATTTTTTCTAGCTTTTTTTTAATTTCTTGAATTTCTTTTTTCTTCAAATTTCTAAGGGTTATTGTAAATTTATTTCCATTTAAAGAACCTATGGAAATAGGTTTATTTCCATACCCTATAAATTCCAATTTTATGTCTTTAATTTTTAAATTTAACAATTTTTTAGGCTCTATTTTAAAAACCGAAATTGCTTGTTTTGTTACGGCTTTTTTATCTTTTGAACCCGCAAATTTAAATCTTCTGTACTTTATTTTGCTTCTTTTAGAAATTTCAGAAATAGCCCCTTCCGTTGTCCAATTTTTTTTAATTAGCCAAAAATAACTTTGATTTCCATTTTTTTCGATTGGTATATTTATAATTTCTTCAACTAAAAAATCTTCAGGAATTTGTTTTATTTTCATTTCGGTACTTATAAATCCAATAAATTAAAAATAAAAAGATTCCAATTAAAATTGCATATTTTAAATTTTTTATAAGTTTGAAGATTAAATCCCAAGTTGGTCCAAGTACAAACCCGAAATATATGAATGCAAGAGTCCAAGGCAAAGATCCACCAAAACTATAAATTAAAAATTTCCAAAAAGACATTTTCATCACACCTGCCGGAAGTGCTATGATTGTTCTGATTACTGGCAATAGTTTCCCAAAAAAGACGCTTAAATGCCCATAATTTTGAAACCATCTTTCTATTTTTTCAAAGCGCTTTTTAGACACTAAAAAATATTTTCCGTATTTTAATACAAATACCCTGCCACCATAAAATCCGAGAAAATATGCTAAAATTGAACCAAAAATTTGGCCAAAAAGAGCGATTAAAAAAGCAAGCCAGAAATTCATCACTCCTTTATAGACTAAATATCCAGCGAAAGGAAGTATTACTTCAGAAGGGATCGGAAGCAAGCAAGATTCTCCAGCAGATAATAAAAATAGACCTAAATATCCAATTCTTTCTATTATGCTTATAATTACTGTTACATCCACAATAGCAAACTTTTTATATTTATTTTAAAGCTTTTGATAAAATGCAAATCTGTATATCTTGCAAAAAAGAAGCAACTAATGATAAAAGCAAGGTTAGATTTCCTTGCCCACAATGCAATGCAGAAATAATAAGGTGTGGAGAGTGTAAAAAGAAAGTTGTCAAATATAAATGTGCTTGTGGTTTTGAGGGACCTTAAATGGCAGACATACTAATAAAATTAAAAGTAATGCCCGCTGGCGTGGATATTAATTTAGAAAATTTACAAAAAACAATAGAAGCAAAAATAAAACCGAATGCAAAATTAATTCATTCAATTTCTAAAGAACCTGTCGCATTTGGACTGGTTTCCCTAGTATTTACATTTTTGGCAGATGAAAATAAAATAAATTTAGAAAATTTGGAAAATAATATCAGGTCTTTACCAGAAATTCAATCTGTTGAAGTTATAGATGTTAGACGTGCAGTAGGCTGATGGGCGTCGATTTAAGACCTATTTTATTAAGACATGAAATTACTTTAGAAAATCTCTCTGGCAAAGTTTTAGCTATAGACGCTTTTAATCAATTGTATATGTATCTAGCAGTTATAAGACAATCGGATGGGGCTCCTTTAACAGATTCTAAAGGAAATATAACGTCGCATCTTTCTGGTTTATTTTATAGAACGCTAAATTTATTAGAAGTGAATATTAAGCCTGTTTTTGTGTTTGATGGTAAAGCACCAGAAGAAAAATTTGCCATCCAAAAAGAAAGAGCAGAATTAAGAGAAAAAGCACAGAAAAAATACGAAGAAGCACTTGCCGAAGAAAAATTAGAAGAAGCAAGAAAATACGCTCAACAGGCCGTTTTTCTTAATAAAGATGTAATAGTTGAATGTAAAGAGCTTCTTTCTGCAATGGGCTTGCCATGGGTGCAGGCGCCTGCCGAAGGTGAAGCCCAAGCTGCAGCAATGGCTCTAAAGGGCGATGTTTGGGGCGTAGTTTCACAAGATTATGACAGCTTGCTTTTTGGCACACCAAGATTGATTCGGAATTTAACAATCTCTGGAAAAAGACGATTTAATTCAAAAATAATCGAAATTAAACCAGAGCTGATAGATTTGGCAGAATGTTTAAATTATTTAGGTATTGACATTGAAAAATTAATAGAAATAGGGCTTTTGATTGGTACAGATTATAATGCAGGGATACCGGGGATTGGACCAAAAACAGCACTAAAAATTGTCCGCGAAAATAAATTTAATGAATATCTGCCCAATGCAGAGCGCCTGAAAAATTTGTTTTTAAAACCTCTCGTTTCTTTGGATTATTCATTGGATTGGAAAAAACCGAATAAAGAAAAAATAAAAGAAATTTTAGTAGACACGCACGATTTTTCTTTAGAAAGAGTGGAAGCGGCGATAAAAAGATTAAACGAATTAGAGAAACCAAAACAAACTGGCTTAGATGCTTTTGTATAGTTTGTTTGGTTTGAATAAAAACCTGTTTAATTTTTTCTTTGCTAGCGCTCTATTTTTTTGATGTTTTTTTAGAAAAGAATTTATTTTTTTTATTGTGTATGCTTTAAGTTCTGAAGTTAACAATTTTCCAGTTTTGTAATTATTATAAATTTCTTGTAATCTTTTATCATCTGATTCGAAGAAAGTTTCAAGCCACTGGTAACAAACATCAATTTCAGGAATTCCGCCAAGTTTTCTGTGCTCTTCTAAATTTCCTCGGCCTCCTGAAAAGGCATGTTTCTTAATTTTTTCTTCAACAACTTCCGGGGTATCCGTAGTATATATTGTAGAATGGGGAACCGAAGCAGACATTTTTCCACCCGCCAATAAACCTGTTAGAAATTTTGCATGAATTAATGCAGGTTTATAAAAGCCTAATTTTGGATATACATCACGAGCAACTCTAAAATGCGGGTCTTGATCTATGGCTAAAGGTATTAAACAAGGAATATTTTTTTTAGCTAAAACAGATGGAAGTATTGCTGGGGTTGCTTGCATTGCAGTAAAAAATATTTGACCAATATTATACGAATCTGTAAAACCAAAAGCAGCTTTAACTGTCGAAAGTGTTATCTTTTTGGCTATTTGGATTGCTGTTTTATATTGAATTCCTGCATGCTCGGGAAAACTATTAATTAGAAAATGCGTTTTTTTAGGATTAAAACCAATCGCAATAATGTCTAAAGCATTATCTAGTGCAAAAGAATTTGTTTTTTCCAAATCTAGTTCTTCTTTAAATAAAAATTTTTCATCATCTGTAAACTGGACCCATACTTCAGCATCGAATTTATCTTGCAACCATTTTGTTAATGTAAAAGGAATTAAATGGCCTATGTGCATCGGCCCAGAAGGGCCCCTTCCTGTGTAAAGAAAAAATTTATTTCCTTTTTCATATTCATTCAAAAGCCATGGTAAATCTCTATGCGCAAAAAATATTTTTCTTTTTATCATAAAATGGGCTTCTCCAACAAGTTTCTCAATGCGAGTAATTAAAGCATCGTTCAAATACTCCACTCCAAATTCTTTAATGAGTTTAGAATAGTCTATTTCGCCTTTTACTTCCCAAGGCGTTACTATAAATTTATCAGCCATTTTAATAAAATTTATCAGAAATTTAAAAGCTTATTCTTTAGATTCTTTTTGCTTTTTATACTTTGGGCAATTTTTATAATTATTAGTACAAAATATATAGTAATCTTTTTCTTTTACAGTTTTTTCAGTAACTTTGCAAAACCATACTTGTTTAAAAATCGGATAAGGACCGAGAACTGAAAAACCTGAATAGCTGCTTGGCAAAAGGTCAACTATTAAATACGGGCATTCTTCTAATGACATGTTAATGTTCAACAAAGATAATTTTTAAGATTTTTTATGTCTGTTTTGTATTTTTTGATCTAACATATACAGGACAACTTGTATAATTACTACTTG
>JAWAPU010000002.1:0-23227 GCA_038894275.1 Candidatus Nanoarchaeia archaeon
ATTTTTTTAACAACGAATCGTACGCATCTTTCAACAATCTATGCTCTTTTACAGCTCTACCTAATTTATATGCTGAATAAATAGTAAGCCCCATTGCTAAAGCAGAAGAGCCGATTGCTAAAAGAAGCCATTCGTCTGGTGTAAAAGTTAAGTGCCCGATAAGCCACGGCACATCAACAAACCCTGTTTTATATCCTATATTTGCAAAATCTGTTGACCAGTAACTCCAAAGTTGTGCAACTCCAGCTCCATATGCAGCTAGCATGGCTTTTAATGCGTCTTTACTGGTTTTGCATTTTTTAGTATTTACCAAAAATAAATTATTTTCCAAATCTTCTTTAGAGAATTTTTCATAAATTTCATATTTGTGTTCTCCTCTAATGAATTTAAGGTATTGCTCTAACGAAATAGAAATTCCGAAAGGAATTTCAGATGAACGAACATTAACTATATTTTTTTCATCCTTTGAAGATTTACTCATAATAAAAAAAGAAAAGATAGTTTTTTAACAATTAACCAATATTAAATTGCTATTGTATTTTTTGTGTATAAATTTTTTTGTGAAATTTTATTAAAATTATTTCGCTCTTATTATTTTTTATATATGCCAAGGTTTCTGGCAAAATACTTGTACAATAGCCTAAGTCGCGCGTTTTTCCATCTATTCGCGCATAAAGTTTTGGAAAAATTACGCCAGGAAGTGGAGAAAGGCTTCTGTATATAATTACCTCATTAAAAGGTACTTCATTACAATTAAAAATCTTCTTGCCGTCCAAAAAAATTGCTACGTTACTATCTATTGCTTCTATATCTAATTTTTTCTCCAAATCCTTGGCAGGTAATTTTTGGTCTTTTAAAATTTTTGATATTTGTGTTACGTCAACCATTTTTTTGCACTTCTATTTACTTATAAATAGTTTACTAAACTTAAGAAAACTTTTTAAACTTTTCAGTAGTTACACATTAGAGGTGAAAAACAAATGGATAAAAAGAACAAATTTTTACTAATGGGCCTTTTGTGTTTAGTAACGCTATTACCAAGCGTTTTGGCAGCAACTTTTGATCTACCAAGCACAATAGAGTTTAATGAAGATTCGAGCAAAGTTATTGATTTAAATTTAACCTTGGGCACAGGCGAAACTTTTGTTAATTTTACAGTAACAGACAAGCCAGAAAACATATTGGTAGCAATTTCTGGTTATAAAGCAACATTTTCTGCAAAGCCAAATTGGAATGGCGAAGGCACAGTAGAAATTAAAGCTTATTACAAAGATGCTACCGGGAATATTAAAGAAGTGGCAGATAAAACTTTAGTTAAAGTAATTCCTGTAAATGATGCGCCAGTGCTAAATTTGCCAACCTCTTTAAAATTCAAAGTTGGCGAGCTTATAAATTACCAAATTAATGCAACTGATGTTGATGGCGATAGTTTAACATTTAGCGCAGATGCCGGTGGATGGACATCTTTTTATTTAGACCCCTCCGGAATAATTTCATTTACGCCAACAGAAGAGGACATTGGCTTACACGAAGTAAAAATAATTGTTTCAGATGGAAATGCAACCGTATCTAAGAAAACAGATATACTAATAACATTTGAAGATGATAATAGTTATTTGAAAATAAGTAATGTTGAAATTACTGATGAAACAGAGGATGAAAGTGTTTTGGCTCCAGGAGACAAATTGGCAATTTCTTTTGATGTAGAAAATAGACTTTCAGAAACTATTAAGAAAATAAAATTAACGGCGTGGCTAGAATCTGAAACAGGCAAAAGACTAACCGATAAGTATGAATTTGAAACTTTTTCTTTAGAAGAAAAAAGTTCGGAAAGTTTTGATTTAAACTTACAAATTCCGTTTGATGTTAAAGACGGAACTTATGTTTATGTAAAAATAGTTGCTACAGGTAGTTGGGAAAGTGACGGAAGCAAAACAAGTGCACTTTTTATTGCGAGAGAAAAAGTTGAAAGAGACACACACGATATTGCTTTTGAGTCTGTGACATTAACACCTTCTACTGTGGACTGTGGATCAAATGTAGATGTTTTATTAAGTGTTTGGAATATTGGAACAGAAGAAGAGAATGTAACTTTAGGTATTGAAAATAGTGCCTTAAAGATAAGCGAAAAAATAGACAATATAAAAATGAAAGCTTCTGGAAGCAGTGCAAATGCAATAAAATCTTTATCCTTTATCGTGCCAACAAAAATAAAGGCAGGAAACTATTCCTTAACAGTTTATGCAAAATACAATAATGGCAAAACAACAAAAACAATAAATGCACCAATCCAAATACTTTGTTCTGTTCCTGTGGAACAAGGTATTGCTAATGTAAAATTTGCACAAACAAAATTTGATGTGAAACAAGGAGATGATTTAAAAATTGTTTTCGAAATTGAAAATATTGGCGACGAAGAAGCAACATTTACTTTTGATTTGCCAAATCTAAATTGGGCAGATTATAACATAAACCCAACAAGTATTAAATTAAAGGCAGGCGAAAGTACGCAAGTAACTTTAACAATAAGTCCAAAAGAAGGCATTAGCGGAGAAAAATCTTTTGTCCTAAATGTTTTATCAAATAATGTAGTGACAGCATCTAAGCAGATTAATGTAACTGTAAAGACTCAAATAATTCCTAGTATTAATTTAGATAAAAGCACAGCGTTACCATTAATTGCTTTAATCATTGGCCTAATTTTTGCTTTAGGAATTATTTTAAGAAGCAGAAACAACAGGCACCCACGAGTTGAGGTCTACAGCATTAAGAAGTCAAAACCGTCTAAGAAAGAAGATTTAGAAAATTATTAATTTTTTAATTTTTTATTTTATCTTATGGCAGAGCAAAATTCTGAAGAGCTGAATTTTGATAAATTGATACAAGAAATAGATAAAACGTTAGAAGAAGATGAAAAAAATTCAGAAGAATTTAAGAAACGAAATAAACAAAACGAAAGTATTAAAAATATATCACTTCATAGTAGTAATATGGTAAACGAACAAGAAACAATTGAAAAAAAAATAAATCCAGATGATTCTAACCAAAATTGGTTTGAAATTCTAAAAAACATTTACAACAAATACGCAGCTCTCGAAAAGCAAATAAAAGAGACATCTGACAAATTAAATATGCAAATTTCAGAAATCAAAAATAACTTAGGGGAGCAATACAAAAATCTTGAAAACCAAGTAAGATCTCAAGAAGGCAAGATGAACTCATTAAGTGAGCGCATTGATTTTTTGGATGACCTAATTTCTAGCACAAGCACTAAATCAAGTCAAGAAAGCCAACTTTCTGCACCCGATGAATCTACTGAAGGTATATCTGGGCCTACTGAAGAAGCACCCCAAATACCACTTCCACCTCTACCTGAGCCTAAATCTACTGAAGGTACACCACTTCCATCTCAATCTGAGCCTACTAAAGAATACAGCCAAGCACCCCAAACTCCACCTGAGCGTAAGCCTATATATGCTATAAAAAAGGCTGCTGGATGGGATGAAGATTGGTATATAATTTACGATACAAATAAGGATAAGGTTGATCCTAGCATTTATCTCGTAGGTGTGGAGACTGTTCATGAAAATCTTAAAAATCTTGAAGGCATTGATGTTTATATCAAATCAGGGTTATTTAAAAAAGTAAAAGTACCAAATGATCAAAAAAGAATAGAACTTATAGGAGTACTAAAAAATTATCTCGGCCTTCCGTCTCAACAATCCCCGCCGCAACAACCACCTTCGCAACAGCAACAATCTTCATCGCAGTCTTCGCAGCAATAATCTTGAATATAGACATTAAACAAAACCTTTTTAAATTATAATTTTATTATATATTTGTAATATGGTAACCAAATTAGAGTTTGTTGCTTTAGATAATTTACTTAAAGATAAATCTACTTTAACAAATTCGTCATTCATCGACTCTTTCGTTAATGATGTTAAAACAGGAGCAAAGGTACTAGGTAATTACTTACTTAACTTAATTTCGCCAAAAATTAATACAGAGCAAATAATAAAGTTTTCCAACCTAAAAGAATTTGTTTCAAATTTTCCAAATTATACTTTACCAGAAGATTATTTCGCATGGCTAGAAAATGATTGGATAAAAGAATTAAGCGATGAATTGCACTTTTTAGTTTTAAATAGGGAGTATATTGATATAGATGTTTGTGGATTAAAAGAAGAAGAAATTAAAAATATCGTACATGAAATTAAAACAGAAACAGAATATGGTTGTCTCTATGATGCTGAAAATGGAGTGATATATGTTTACAACGAAAAATCTCCAATAATTTTAGAACTAATACAAAATTTTGAAAATGTTGAGAAATATTCCAAAGAAGAAATTTTAAATGAGATTTCTTCTTCCAATGTTAGAGAAAAACTTTCAAATCTTATTAATATTTATTATACTTTTAAGAACTGCAAAAATCATATTTTACCGAAAATTAAAGAAGCATGTACGAATTTATATTCTAAACATAATACCGCACCAGATTTATTAGCTATGAATAATGGAGATTTGCTACTATGCTTTCCAAAAGATAATAAAAGTTTAGAATATTGTTTGTTTGCTGATTTATTCAAAAATACAAAAAATAACAGTGAAAATAATGCCGAGCATTTAATAAAACTATTTTTACAAAGCTATTGGACGCCAGTAGACGAATGGATTTCGAAAGATTTAAAAAATTATCACTCTTAAGTAATAATATGGTAACACATTTAGACGAAATTTTAGATCAACATGGGTTAAATAGGTCCCAGACCTTTAAGAAAGATGAAAGAGGAACAGGAACGTTTAAAAAATTGGCAACAGTTGCGGGAGCATTTGCATTAATCGGCGGCGCATTCGGAGCTGGTTATTTTTTAGGTTCAGCGCCTTCTCAACAGCCTTCTCCAGAAGTAAAACCTCCTACTAAAACAATAGTGTATACCCATGAAAACGGGACTTTTCCTTCAGAATGGGGTACGAATGAAACAATTGTTTTGCCGCACCCAGATACTGGATATGTTGCAATAAAAGACCCAAATGATACTTTAAATTTAAGCCAGTTTTTGAAGGAATTAAATATAAATTTAAACAATTCAACAGTGAAAGATATTGTTTTTAGTTTAGGTCCAAATCTTAAAGAAGCCGGAGCAATTGTCCGAATAACTGATGGGAATAATTCTTCCTATGTAATTTTAAACGAAACACAAACAAAAGAATTATTAGACAAAATCGATAATAATCAATTAAACGATGGATCAGTCGGGTGGCTCGAACAAAATTTGATAGGCAGAATTGGACCATCAAATTTAACTGCATACTTAAATGCAATTGAAATCGGAAAAAATTTATTTGGCCAAGATCTTTTTGGCAAATCTCCAGATTATATCAGTTATTCATTAGCGACAGATTTACAAGAACTCAACAACCAACTAACTTTATTAGTGCAAAATTATGAGCAACTTAATAACAGTCTTAACGAAAATTTAACACTAAAAGAAAAACTCAAGACGGATTTTGAAACGGCATTGTACTCGTATATTGATACTGTTAGTTGGATCACAGGTCAAAATTTAACAGATTTGAAAAATAACTCGGATTTGAATGGCGTGTTGCATATTTTAAATACTACCTTGCAAACCTATATCTCTGAAAATTGGAAGAACTATTTTGAGCAAGGTAGTGCAGAAGGAATTAATAAAGTACTTCAGCAGTTAAGAAATTCTATTGTTGAAAATTATTCAGAATGGCTTAATAATGAAGAAGTAGCTACAATACAAAATAACAACTCTAGCTTTTTGGATATTGTAGGTACGTATGGAAAAATTATGGATAGAATGACTAAGTTTGACGGACCGGCAGAATGGCTTGTGACCAATTTCAACAATACTTCTGCAGCAGATGGAGTTTTAGAAAAATTACTTGCCCTACCTTATTGGAATAAAACTTACGACCATTCAGATAACGGAACTGCGAATTTTGTTGGTCTAATTAATTACTTAAAATCACAATATAATGGCTCTCTGCCATCAGAAATACAATTTTTGAAAGATAACTATAATCAACAATATACTGTTTATGTCATAGATACGAGAGGGCAAAATGGGCTTGGAGTAGCTTATAATCCTAATTCAAAAGAAGCCAAATTAATCGCGATACCTGAACTTGCTCTAAAACAGATTAAAGAGTATTGCTCAAATAATGGAGGATAAAATGGAAAAAAATGAAATCTTAAAAATTGTAATTGCCTTATTAACTTTGGTTTGTTTAAGTTGCTTAATGAATTGGGCGCATGCATCAAACAGCGAGTATTTTTTAAAAGTAAATGTGTTAGATATAAATAATAATATAATAAATACTGCAAATATTTATGTTTATGACAGTAGCAATGTGCAAGTAGGCGCGAGTTCAAGTGGAACTGGAACTTTCATATTACCAGAAGGAAATTACAAAATTAAAGCAAATGCTTCTGGTTATAACGAAAATTCAACAGAAATTGATTTAAATGAAAATAGAGTTGTTAATTTAACTTTGACTAAAGCATCAACAAATAATCCTCCAGTTGCAAAACTCGTATATGCTATCGATTCAAATAATCTTTTGTTAGTTCATTTTAACGCAAGCAAATCTTACGACCCGGATGGAGATACCCTTTCCTACGGATGGGATTTTGGAGATGGGACTAGCAATGTTATGGGCGGGCCAACAATGAGTCACACATATTCTGCATACGGTACATATACTGCAAAAGTGATTGTTTTTGATTCAAACGGTGGTTCTGATATTGCATCTGTTACTTTTACTCTTACAGGTACAGTTCCAATACCAAACGCTCCGTCTATCATAGTTAAAGATTTAGACTTTAAAGATGAAGTTAAACCTGGTGAGACTATTGAATTTGAATTAGAATTAAAAAACAATGCAACAGAAAGTTCTGCATATGCAACTAATGTCAATGCAGAAATCATAATTAAAGACATAGATGCCGGCAGCGATCTAAAAGAAAAAATTGATTTTGGAGATATTTTAGCTGGAAAATACAAGAAAGAAATCGTAGCTTTTGAAATACCTTTTGATGCGAAAGCAAAAAATTATGTAGTAAAAGTTATTATGGAATGGCAAGACCAGAATGGCAATTATTATCAAACAGAATGGACTTCTCCAAACTCATTAGAAGTAAATAGACCAAAGCATCAAATTTTAATAACAGACATACAATCATCTAAGAATATCTATTATCCTGGTGAAACAGGGCAATTTGTAATTGCTTTATTAAATACAGGTTCTTCTGATGAAAATGTACAAGTCAAACTTGCTTTGCCCTTTGGCTTAAGCGAAACTAGTGCTGTTACAAAATTAAAATCAGGAGACGATTTGATCCAATATTTAACTTTTACAATACCAGAAGATGTAAAACCCGGTAAGTATTTTGCAAACATAATTGCAACATATGGTTCAAACGTTGTTACAAAGTCGTTTATAATTGAAATTAAAGCGCAATCGGCAAGTAATATAAACCCTATTACAATTGTTGAACCAAAAGAAACCGGTTCAGAGTCTCTTTCCAATGCTGATTTGTTAACCATTGTTTTGTTAGTAGTTGTAGCAATTTTAGCAGCATTAATAGCCTGGTTTGGCAAGGATCTAATTGCTCCAAAACCACATATAATTTCAAGGAGGAGATAAAATGAAAAAGATTGTATTAATCGCCGCGGTTTTGGCCTTATTTTTAGCGCCAATAGCATTTGCAGCAAATTATTTAGTAATAAAAGATGTTGATTTTGAAGAACCAATTGTGCCAGGTTCAACTTTGCCGGTAACAGTAGAGTTAGAAAATACGCATCAATTGTATAATATTAACGATTTAGAAGTAAAAGTTTGGATAGAAAACGTTTTTGGTGAAAAGCTTACACGAACCACCGTTTCTGGTTTAACAATTCAAGAACTAGATGACAAAGAAATAATTTTAAAATTACCCGTACCTTCTGATTTAGAACCAGGAACATATAGCTTAGAGGTCAGCGCTGTTGGAAGATTAGAAAGAAGCACAGAAAAAGTATTTGCCAAATATTCGAAATCTGTAGAAGTCGAAGCAGTAGAAGATTCTTTGTATATTTCAAAAATAGAATTTTCAAAACAAACTTATAATGCAGGAGAGAACGTGGATGTTGCAATAACCGTTATTAATACAGGATCAGAAGATCAAAATGATGTTCGCATATCCTTAATAATTCCAGAATTAAACATCCAAAAAGAAATAACTCTTTATGGAACGCTATTCTCAGGAACATCAAGAATAATTTACTTTACTTTCAAATTACCAACAAACATAGAACAAAGCATTTACGCTGTAAATGTGTTCGCAAAAAATGATTTTGTAAAAACAAGTTCAACTTCAAATTTGATTGTAAACTTACCAGAAAAAATTGATGCCAACAAAGCACCTACAACTTTAATTAAAAAAGAATTAAAAAAAGGACAGACTTTTGAATTACAAATAAAAGTAACAAATAAAAATTCGGAAGAAAAAAGCTATTTCTTAAGATCTGACGGTTCTTTAAATGTAGATCTTTCAGAAATAAAGTTTGATTTATTGCCAGGTCAAAGTAAAATAGTGTCAGCAAAGATAAGTGCTGAACAAAGTGGCATTCAAAATGGAGCTATTTATGTTTTTGAAGGAAACAATTTAGTTTCTGAAATAGATATTCAAGCAAAAGTGTTACAAAATCTCACAACTAACGCAGCAATATTTCTAGTGTTAATTTTAATTATAGCCATACTAGCGATTTTGTTGCAATACAAAAAAAATAGATCGCACAAAACAACAACTTATTACTAAACTTTTTTTATTTTATTAAAATTTTAATTTTATAACAAAATTTTTAAAGATTTTATAAAATTTTATGCTATGGCAACAGAATATAACTGGAAAACAATAGGTATTGGCATTTTAATTAGTATTTTAATAGGGCTAATACCTTTAATTGGATTTATTGGCTACATCGTTGGCGGATTTGTGGCAGTTTATTTGGCCAATATAAAAGAAACTATGACCGCAATTAAATATGGAGCAATAACGGGAAGTGTTGGTGCATTAATTAGTGGAATAATTAGTTTAGTAATTTTACAAAAATTAATGAGCGCGCTTATTAGCAGCGGCGTAAAAATATCTATCGGATTTGGATTAGCAGGCATGTTTAGTGTTGTGCTATTGATAATAGGGATAGTAACAGGTGCAATTTTAGGTTTAATTGGCGGTGTAATAGGCGCAAAATTTAGAAAGTAAAAAAGAATTTTTTACCTTAGATTTTTTATTTATATTTTTTAATTTATATTTTGTACTTGCGAAATCTTTATATTTAGTCACTTTAAGGAAGTAGTAACATGGAGGTGCATGAAGTGAAAAACTTAATTTACTTTTTGCTATCTTTGCTTCTAATTCCTACGACATTTGCATTAAATTTTAGTTCGGATAGTATCTCTTTATGCGCAACAGATACCGCAGTTTTTGTAGCACAAGTAATAAATGACAGAAACGTACAAGACAGCTATACCGTTTCTTTAAGTGGAGATGGTGCGAAGTGGGCAGTTGCAGCTCCAGCAGGTTTTACTTTAAAACCAAACCAGATAGAGCCACTATACATATATGTTACCCCAAGCATAACCGCTTTAGCAGGCACATACGACGTAGAAGTTACGGTCTCTTCTTTTGCCAAAACAGAAAAAGCAAAATTAAGCATAAATGTATTGGATTGCCATTCTGGAGAAATTTCTGCAGAAATTTCTGAACAAAAAATTTGCTCAGCAAAAACAGCAAACTATGAACTTTTGTTAAAGAATACTGGGAAATATAAAGAAAATTTTGAACTATCCGTTTCAGGCATACCTAAAACTTGGGTAGAATTCTCCCAAAATCTAATTTCTTTAAATCCGAAAGATTCGTCTCAAATTACGCTTTATGTAACGCCGCCTGCTGACCAAACCGGAGTTTTTAAGCTGAAGGTAACTGCCGCTTCGCAAAACTCGAGAGCATTAGCAACTAAAGAGCTAATTTTAAATTCTGCTCCATGTTATACTTTTACATTAAATGCTGAAAAAAATTATATCGCACTTTGTGAAGGTTCTGAGATAAAACTTCCCCTTTCTATTGAAAACAAAGGATCGTTAAAAAATCAATACGATCTTTCTATTGAAGGACCAAATTGGGTTTCTTTAGAAAATTCAAAATTTGAAATAGATCCAAATAGTTCAGCATCTACAAATTTGGTAATTCATCCAAATTTTGGTGATATTGGTACATACATAGCAAAGATAACCGCTACGCCAAAAACAGGGGTTGCAGAAGCTCAAAGCATTTCTATAAATTCGAAATCTTGCTATTCTGCAGATTTAAAACTATCTCGTGAAAATATTAAAATTTGCCCAAATACTGAAAATATTTTAACCGCTTCTCTAACAAATACTGGAGAATTTGCTACAAGATTTGCACTATCTGTAAAAGGCGAAGATTTTGTAACTTTAGAAAAAAACTTTATAGATTTAAATGCAAACTCCTCAGAAACAATTAACATATTTATAAATCCAAAGCCTGAAAATGTTGGAAAAAAGAGTGTGGAAATAATTGCGGATTCTCAAGATTCTGCAAAAACTAGCATTTCTAAAAAATTAAATTTAGAAATTGCGGCTTTATCCGAATGCTACGGTGTTGAAGCTCTTGCCGCATTGACAAAAGTAGAAGTTATGCCAGGCGAGCCGGCGCTAATTCCAATAATCGTCACAAACAAAGGTTTAGAAAATTCTAGTTATGATATTGAATTAAGTGGAGATGGAGCACAATTTGTGCAAATTAATCCCGCCGCATTAACAATTCAAGGAAAAAACTCTAAAACGATTTATGCTTATATCGCAGTGCCGGAGGGTACTCAAAAACAAAATTATAAAGTAAGCATTTCTGTAAGAATGTCTAATGATGCAAAAATAGTTTCAACAACAAATTTTGATATTGTTGTTGGAAAATCTACGCAAAAAGAAAAAGAAATGCCTGTTTTAATGGAAAGTCAGAGCAATGCGATACGACAAATATTGCAAAACGGTCTTACAAATTTAATAATTAAACTAAAAACACTTGCAAACAAATTTAAAACATTAAAATTGCCTTCTATTTCGCAAAAGAACGAACCCGTGGAAATAGCAGAAACAAACGTTTCTTTTATAAATAACCAAAGTTCAAATGAAAGTACAAATATTAGTAATTATACAAATTATTCTGCATTTATGCAATATGTTTCTCCAGAACTTTTAGAAAAATTAAATAACACCAAAAATTATAGTGAAAAAAATGAGAGCTTAGAAAATAGTGCTTTAACTCGCTCCGAAAGTCTTTCGAAAATTAAAACAGGCGTAACAAATATTTCTTTATTTTTAACTGCTACAACGTATAACTTGCCGAATTGGTTATATATTCTAGTAGTACTATCGGTTTTAATTCTACTTAATTATTTAATTAGAAGAAAGGATTTGGTGGAAAAATTTGACAAATTTTTAAATGAAGAAGATGAGAAAATCGAAGAAACTGAAAAAGAAACCAAAAAGCCAAGTGCAGAAGAAATACTAAAAAGTACAGAAAACAAAGAAAAGAAAAGGAACAATAATAGAAAAAAGAAAAATAAACAAAAAAAAGAAATGACAGAAATTGATGAAGATGCGCAAAGAGACAATTTGGAAGAAGGCGTTTAAAGATTAACGATTAGAAAATCTTTAGCAGCGATTGTGTTCTGAAATATTTTTTTTGCCTCTTTCAAAAGATTTGTTACATCTTTATATCTTTGACTGAAATGCGTCAGAATTAACTTTTTGGCTCCTGCTTTCTTAGCCAGTATGGCTGCGTCAGCTGCGCACATATGGCCGTACTTGTATGCTTCATCTTTTAATTCGCATCCAAACGTAGATTCGCAAATCAGCAAATCCGCATCTTTAGCAAAATATTCTAAATCTTTTGTGTATGAAGAGTCTAAAATAAAAACGATTTTTTTACCTGGTTGTATGTATGTTGCTAAACTCGCTTTTATTTTTTTACCTTTCCAAACGATGTCTTTGCCTTCTTGCAAGTTTTTTATTATCGGATTACTTTCAAGACCGAATTTCTTAATGTAATCTTTTTTTATTCTCCTTTTTGGTTTTTCTAAAAACGCAAAAGCTAAACAAGGTATTTTTCCATGCTCTGTATTTTTTGCCCAAACTTCGTACTCTTCCGTTTCTAAGATTTTTTTAGAATTTATCTCGTAAACAACGACAGGATAGTTTACTCTCAAATCAAATGCTTTTTTCAAATTTTCAATTCTGCGTTTTGTTTCTTTTGGCCCATAAATTTCTATTTTTTCTTTTCTTTTATTAATGCCGTAACTCTGTAAAAGGCCTGCTAAACCTAAAACGTGATCCCCATGCCAATGCGAAATAAATATTTTGCTAATTTTCATCGGACTTAAATTTGCCAGGGTTATTTGTCTCTGGACATTTTCACCAGCATCAAAAAGAAATGCTTCTTTTCCAACATCAAAGTAAATCGCACTATGAGCCCTTTCTTTAGTAGGGAACGCAGACGCTGTACCCAAAAAACAAATTTTTAATTGCATACAAAGATTTTTATAAGGTTATTTAAATATTTTACTTAAATGAGCGAAGCCAATATGATTAAGATTGATGTGGTAGAAAAAAATTCTGTCTCTAAAGAAATAAAATTAACAAAACCTGTAAAAGGGCAAATTATAAAAAATAAAGTTATTATTTCAAAAGATTTTCAAAAAGCAAGACAGTTTTATGACAGAAGCTGTTTTGGCGAAATTTATGGCGAAAAAGAAAAAAGATTAGAATTTTCGCTAGACGAAGCACTTTATTTATTTGAAAGGAAAAAATGAGAAATTTATGACAATAAAAAGAAATTAAATTTTGAAGAACTTTTAGAAATAGCAAAAAAATTAGAAAAAGATTTTTGGATAAAGTATCAAATCTATAGAGATATTAGAACAAGAGGGTATATTACAAAAACCGCTCTAAAATTTGGAGCGGACTATAGAGTTTATCCCAGAGGAGCTAGGCCAGAAAAAGCCCATGCAAAATGGCTTTTATTTTGTGCTTCCGAAGGACAAAAATTCACTTGGCGACAATTTGCTGCAATGAACAGAGTAGCGCACAGCACAAAAAAGAAACTTTTATTAGGAATAGTAGATGCGGAAGGGGATGTCGTTTATTATGAAATACATTGGAAGAAACCTTAATTCGACAAAAAAACATTTAAATCCCATTCTTAATAAAATGATATGGCCACCACAAGTAAATTAAAAAGTTTTTTTCTGTTGCTTGCAGTATTTTGCGCACAAATGTTTTTTGTCCAAGCTGCCTTTGCACAATTCGACCCAAGTAACTGGAATTATAACAAAACTTTCTTTGTCAATAATCCTAATTCAAATAACTTAATGGACTATCAAGTTTCTTTCAATCTAACTTACGATACTCGAATGCAACTAGATTTCAGCGACATAAGATTTACAGATTTTAATGGATATGAAATTCCTTATTGGATAGAAGAAAAGCAAGATGGCAGTTGGGCAAAAGTATGGCTTAAAATTCCTTTTATGCCCGCAAACAACATAACAAATTTTACATGCTATTTTGGAAATAAAACTCCAGTAAGCTCTGCAAGCAATGGTGGTGCAGTGTTCGAATTTTTTGACGATTTTAACGACGGCATTTTAAATACTTCTAAATGGACTGGAGATGTTAACGCAACAGAACTAAATGGTGTTTTAAGAATTCGACAAAATTATACCACCTCCGGAAACTATCCTCATGCTATTTATTCTATTAGAAATAATTTTTCAGATTATGTGATGGAGACTAAGGCGCGATCTCTAGGAGGCGCAGATATTTGTCCTCATTTATTGCTCAAATGGCGATATTCTGGAACAGGCGCTTTAAATGATGCTGGATTTAGAAATTGCAGCAAAAATGATATTTACTTTTACGATGGTCAAGAACGAGCGAATGTTGAAGCCAAGCCCATAGCCCTTAATACTTTTTATTTTATGCAATTAATATTAAATGGAAATAGCATCTCTTTTTATGTTAAAAATTTACAAACCGGAAATTCCTCATCAACTAGTTATACAGGTATTTCGACAACTCCCGGTTCTGTTGGAATGACTACTTGGACTTATAATAACACTGCCGAATTTGATTATGTGTTAGTTCGAAAATACGCGCCAATAGAACCAAAAGTTCTAGAAAGCATGCCTACTTGTGTAATATCTCCAACAGGCTTAGTATATTGGTGGCCTGGAGACGGTAATGCAAAGGACATTTGGGACAACAATCCCGGCACTTTGTATAATGGTGCTACTTTCACACCTGGAAAAGTCGGTCAAGCGTTCAGCTTTGACGGCGTAGATGATTATTTCATTTCAAGTTCAAATATATCTATAACAGGAAACCAGCCGAGAACTTTGGAGTTTTGGGTTAAACCAAGAACGGTCTCAAACGAGCAATACCTTGGTGGATGGGGTGATAATTGTAATGGTAGTTATCTAGGCCATATGTTTGCGCTTGCAATTAGCCCTCAAGGCAAATGGTTTATATGGGGGTGCGGTAACGATTATACCACAAATACTCTTGCACAAGCAAATACTTGGCAGCATATCGCACTTGTTTATACTGGCGCGTATATACAATTATATGTAAATGGTGGATTAAGAGAACAGGCGCAAAAAAATTATGCAACAACGCAGTCTCTTTTTGTATTAGGAAAAAATCCACTTCCACACTTTACTTATTATTTTGACGGTGAAATTGATGAAGTCTCTATATATAATCGAGCACTATCCGCTGAAGAAATCCGTGCAATTTATGAAGCAAGCTACTTAGGTAAATGCAAAACAGTTAAGATTATCACACAAACTCTCCCATCAGCGACAGTAAATGAAAGCTATTCAACTGCATTAGCTGCAGTAGGCGGCACTTCGCCTTATGAATGGTCTATTGTAGATGGTTCTCTTCCGCCTGGTTTAGAACTTTCCAATGGTGTTATTTCTGGCACGCCGGAAGCTGAGGGAGAATATTATTTTACAGTACAAGTACAAGATGGTTCAGGTTCTACAGATCAGAAAAATTTGAGTATAGGAGTAAATTTAATAGGTTGTGGAAGTAGAATATTAGAAAATAATACTTACATAAAATTATACAGCGATATCGGGCCGTGTTCTGGAGATGGAATTTACCTTGGCGGTGAAAATATAACTTTAGATGGAAATGGTCACAAGATTTTTGGAAGCGGATCTTGGGGTGTATCACTTTCTAAAAATAACATAGTTAAAAATTTAGTCATAATTAATTTTAAGAGTGGCGTGAGAGTTGGCGAAAATTCTAAGGTTCTCAATACGACTATTTTAAACGTTTCTTACCAAGGTATTTTAATAACCGGTAGTGGCGTATCAGCTGAGAATAACAACATATTTTGTCAGTCCGATTCTTGCCTTGGCATATATTTACAATCTTCAGCAATTAATACTTTTATAAGCAACAATAAAATTTTCAATTCGAGACAAGGGATAACTCTACCCGACAAAAATAATAATACACGAATAATTAATAATTCAATAACATCTAAGTTTACGTTCGGAGATTGCGGGCCGCCCGCAGCCGTCGTTACAGGTATAGAAATAAACCCATTTGACCCTTATTTTTCTTCAAACAATTTGATTAGTAATAACACTATTTCTATTTCAGCATCTTGCACAACAGGAACAGTGATTGTTAAAGGTATTTCCATGAGAAACTCTAAAAACACAACTTTGGCAGAAAATTCGCTTCTTTACAACAACGCTTCTTGCGGCTATGCAACGGGCTGCGAAGCTTATGTTCACGGAATTTCTCTTACTAACGTATCTGATAGTTTAATATCTAAAAATGCATTAGGTCCTAACTATGTAGCATGCTCAGGTAGTGGTTGCGTTAAGAGATCTTATGGGTTAATCTTGGACAATTCTTCAAAAAATACTGTGTACAATAACGATTTTATTTCTAACCAGTATGGGTTAAAGCTTATTAATGGTGCAAACAATAATTTAATATTCAGCAACACTTTTACAAGTAATGTTTATGGTTTAGATATAGACCATTTAAGTTACTATAACACTATTTACAATAATAATTTCATCGGAAGTAGTGCATGGCAAGCAGCAGCTTGGGGAGAAACTAATTCTTTTAATACAACTTTACCTTTAGGAGGAAATTACTGGAGTAATTACGCAACCTCTTCTCAAGGGTGTAATGACATAAATCGAGATGGTATTTGTGACTCTCCTTATATTTTCAGCGAAGGACGTGGAATAGATTACTTGCCATGGATGTGCCCCGATGGTTGGATTGGTGGCCAGAAATTATTCTATCTAGATGCTGATAAAGATGGCTTTGGCACGCCAACTTTCTCTATTTGTGCAGCCACACAACCAGAAAATTATGTTGATAATGCTGATGATTGTGACGATACAAATCCTGAAATAAACCCAAATGCTATAGCAGGAACGATTTTATCGTTAAATGGAACAAAAGTAGAAAATAGTGAATGGTATAAAACAAATGTTGAGGTCAAACTTTCGCCAAGTAATTGCGTGCCCGCGCAAATTTATTATCGTTTAAATAACGGATCAGAAACTACCTATACAACTCCGTTTACAATTTCTGCGGAAGGAGATAATATCTTAGAGTATTGGTCTGTTGGCGAAACTCCAAAACTCGCACACATTTTAATAGATAAAAGTCCGCCTAGCACGACTGCGGAAATTTTTGGAGAAAAAGAAGATTATCCATATGCGAATTGGTACAAAGATAATGCAACTATTAATTTAATTGCGACAGATTCAGGCTCAGGAGTTTTAGCAACCTATTATTGTACAGATCAAAATAATGTTTGCACCCCAAACATAGAAGGAAATTCCCTTTTGTTAAATAAAAAAGGTCAAAATTATGTCCGTTTCCGTTCTGTAGATAAGGCAGGTTACCTAGAAAATATTAAGAGTGCATTTGCTTTAATTGACAAAGATACAGATAATGATGGCATTTATGACAATTTTGACAGATGTGTGAACACCCTTTCTAATAAACTCGTAGACCAAAATGGATGTTCGCAAGAACAAGTAGACTCTGATTTAGATATGATTTGCGATCCTTGGGTCTACTTTGCAACATCTTGGTGTAATGGATCGGACCTCTGTCCAAATACACCTCTTAATAAACTCGTAGACCAAAATGGATGTTCGCAAGAACAAGTAGACTCTGATTTAGATATGATTTGCGATCCTTGGGTCAACTTTGCAACATCTTGGTGTAACGGATCTGATGTTTGCCCAGACACAAAAGGCGAAGTAGAATATTCTGGTTGTCCATTTGCTGATTTAACTAACGTGTACTTACACATAGTAGATCAGCAAAAAGCAGGCATTTGCGGATATAAGCCGGATAGCAAACAAGCATTAGATTCCTGCACGCAACCATTGCCGAATGTCTTAGTTAAAATTTACGATAGGGAAGATCCTGCGTTTATAGCAGCATATGGCTCAAAGAAGCCTGACAGAAAGCTATATGATGTTATATATGAAAGTAATCTCGCTTTGGTAGGAAGCTGCATAACGAATTCTTCCGGCTCGTGTCTTGCTCCGGAAGCAAAGCCAGGCAAGTTTTTGGTTCTAGCAAAACTATATGACAAACGAAATGGAGTTTCAATATATGCTGGAAAAATAAAGAACTTCAAGGAAAAAGTAATAAAAGAATTCAATGAAGAAGAAGACGATAACGATATAGATATTAATGAACCGACCATAAAAAATACTTTAAAAACAAAGAATATACGATTTGTAGAAATTATAAAGAAAGATGGTTCTGTAAAGTACGAAGCAGGCGATAGATTGGTTGTGCCAGGCTCGGTTTTGACAATAGATATGCTCGACACTACTTTATGGACAGATACGACTGAACTATACCCATTCATATTTACATCGGACAGCGATTGGACGGTAGATGTTTGTATGAATTTGCAACCTGGTTATGTCTTAGAAGGCATTTTTGACATGGACGGTTCGCTAATCGCCACAAATTCTTGCGTACAAACCTTTGTCTCAAACGAACAAAAAATATTGTTATTTTCACTTAAAGAGATAAGTAGTCCTGAACCAGATTTTAAAGTAGCTATGACTATTAAAAACAAAAAAACTGGTAAAACGCAAAAAATAGAAAAGGATGTTAAGGGAAAACGAGTGCATAAAGAAAAAACCAGAGAACCTAAAAAGCCAGAAATAGCACCGAAAAAGAAAAATAGTTTTGATATTGTTGGTTTCGCAGTAGCCGATTTTTTTAGATTTTTCTTCAATTATCTTTTTTGATAGCTTAAGAAATACATTTATAAATTTGAATTTTCTTCCAAAATTATGCTTTACGAAAAAATAATCGATTTGGCGTTAAGGAGAAGTTTTTTCTTTCCAACCGCAGAGCTTTATGGCTCTTTATCAGGTTTTTATGATTATGGACCTTATGGAGTTGCTCTCAAGCAAAATTTTATTAATTTGTGGAGAAAAGAAATTGTTCAAAAAAGTGGTGCTTTAGAGATTGATGGCGCAAACATTTTACCAGAATCGGTTTTTAAAGCATCAGGTCATTTAGAACACTTTAAGGATCCTGTTGTTGAATGCCAAAAATGTAAAGCACTTTTTAGAGCCGATAAATTATTGGAGGAAAATCTCAAAAAACAAATTCCTGAAAATTTAAGCGAAGAGCAGTTTGATGAGTTAATTAAAAATATAAAATTAAAATGCCCAAAGTGCAAAGGATCTTTAGGTCCTGTTAAAAAATTAAATTTGATGTTTGTTTTTCAAATAGGGCATAAAGATGAAGAAAAAGCAGGGCTTAGACCCGAAACCTGCCAAAATATTTTTATTAATTTTTCAAGAATTTACAAAACTTGCAGAATAAATTTACCGATCGGAATTGCGCAAGTTGGGAAAGCGTTTAGAAAAGAAATTTCACCAAGGCAAGGATTATTAAGACAAAGAGAATTTTGGCAAGCAGAACTAGAAGTTTTTTTTAACCCCAAAAATAAAGAATTTGGCAAATATGAAGATTATAAAAACTACGAGATACAATTACAACCCCTAAATCTAAACGAGCCAAAAAAAATTAAATTAAAAGACGCATTAGATAAAAAATTACTTCCAAATAAATTAATAGCTTATTATCTTGCACTCCTACAAAATTTTTATGAAAATTTAGGCCTTAAAAATTTTAGATTTAGAGAACTTTCTAGTGAAGAAAAAGCGTTCTACGCAATCGCCGCATGGGATTTCGAAGTCAAAACCGAACAAGGCTGGCTAGAATTAGTCGCTTGTAATTATAGAGGAGATCATGATTTAAAGAGCCATTCTCTAGGAAGCAAAGAAGATTTAAAGGTTATGGATGGAAATGAAAAAATATTGCCCCATGTTTTTGAATTGTCGATGGGTATTGATAGGAGTATTTATGTGATTTTAGAACAGAGTTATGAAGACGAGAAAAAAGAGGACAGGATTGTATTACATTTAAAACCTTTTTTAGCCCCTGTTTTTGTCCAAGTTTGTCCTTTAGTAAATAAAGATGGCTTGCCCGAATTAGCAAAAAAAATATTTTCATCTCTGAATTCTTGTTATTATTGTATTTATGACGATTCCGGTTCGATAGGCAAACGTTATAGAAGAGCAGATGAAATTGGCGTACCTTATGTTATTACAACAGATTATGAAAGTAAAGAAAACGCAACAGTAACTATTAGAGAAAGAGACAGTATGAAACAAAAAAGAGTAAAGATTTCTGACTTACCAACCATCCTTTATAATTTGTATTTAGGAGAGCCTTTCGAAAACGTAAAATAAAATGCGTGTATTAGTTAAAGTAATACCAAATTCAAAAAAGAATGAAGTGATCCAAAAAAATTCTAATGAACTTATAGTAAAAGTTAAAAGTCCACCGGAAAAGGGTAAAGCAAATAAGGAACTAATTAAACTTTTAAGCAATTATTTTAATAAAAATGTTGCTTTAGTTTCAGGAGAAACTAGTAAATATAAAATTATAGAAATTTTAACGTAGCAATTTTCAGCTATTTGAAAATTAGAAATATTTAAAAATCTTAAAAAAAGCTTTTCGGAATGGTTGCGATTAAAGATTTAGCAGCAAAAGTTCAAGAATTAATGCATAAGCCAGAAAGAATAAGAAATATAGGTACATGCGCACACATTGATCATGGCAAAACCACTTTATCCGATAATTTATTAGCTGGGGCCGGTCTTATTTCTGAGGAACTAGCAGGGCAAATTCAAGCTTTAGATTACGATCCTCAAGAAAAGGCACGAGGGATTACAATTAATGCTGCAAATGTTTCCATGATTCACATAGATGAACACGGAAACGAATATCTTATTAATTTGATAGATACTCCTGGCCACGTAGATTTTGGTGGAGAAGTTACAAGAGCGATGCGTGTAATCGATTGCGCAATTGTTTTAGTGGACGCAGTAGAATCTATTATGCCACAAACAGAAACAGTATTAAGGCAGGCGTTACGAGAAGGTGTTAAGCCTGTTCTTTTTATAAACAAAGTTGATAGGCTAATTAAAGAACTTAAACTTCCTCCTGAAAAAATGTTAGAACGTTTTACGCAAATAATATTCCAAGTTAACAAATTAATCCGTTCTTTAGCACCATCCCAATTTAAAGAAAGTTGGCAAGTTTCTGTGCAAAATGGCACTGTTTGTTTCGGCTCTGCGAAACATAGATGGGCTTTATCAATTCCGTACATGAAAAAAAAGAACTTTACTTTAAAGCAAGTTGTAGAAGCGTATCAAAGTGATGCGTGGATGCAATTAGGCAGGCACATTCCTCTTCACGAAGCTGTGTTAGATATGATAGTTAAACATGCGCCAAATCCTATAGAAGCACAAAAATATCGAATTCCTATTATTTGGCATGGTGAAGTAGAATCTGAAGTGGGTAAGGATTTGTTAACATGCAATTCAAAAGGGCAACCAGTGTTTGTTGTTACAAAAGTTATCATAGACCCACAAGCAGGCGAAATTTTCACGGGAAGGCTTTTTTCGGGAACACTTTCTAAAGGTGTCGAATTATACTTGAATACGGCTAAAGCAAAAGAAAAAGTTCAGCAACTTTTTATTTATAAAGGCGCAAATAGAATACCTATAGAAAGCGCCCTTGCTGGAAATATAATCGGCGTTGTTGGTTTGAAATCTGCAAGTTCTGGAGAAACTTGCTCTACTATAGAAATAACGCCTTTTGAAGCGATAAAACATCTTTTTGAACCTGTAGTTACAAAAGCTATTGAACCAAAAAATCCCAAAGATTTACCAAAGTTAATAGAAGTTTTAAAAGATATTGCAAAACAAGACCCAACTATTGCAGTAGAAATTAATGAAGAAACTGGAGAAAATTTAATATCTGGTTTAGGAGAATTGCATTTAGAGATTTGGGAGTACAGAATTATTCATGATAAAAATTTAGATATTGTGATATCTCCACCGATTGTTGTTTATAGAGAAACAATAAAACAGGCAGCAGGGCCTGTTGAAGGAAAATCGCCAAATAGACATAATAAATTATACGTAACTGTTAAACCTTTAGAAGAGAGCGTAGCTACAGCAATAAAAGAGGGAAGAATTCCAGAAATAAAAATAAAAAAGAAAAAGAAAGAAATAGAGGACGCTTTAATCGAAGCGGGTTTAGATAAAGAAGAGGCAAAAAAAGTTGTTGAAATTTACAAAGGAAACCTTTTGATAGACAATACTCGTGGAATAGTTCATATTGGCGAAATTATGGAAATGGTAATGACAGCATTTGAAGAGATTTGCAAAGCAGGTCCAGCATGCAAAGAACCATGTTTTGGGTTAAAAGTAATTTTAGACGATGCAAAATTACATGAAGATGCAATTCACAGAGGACCTGGTCAAATGATTCCTTGTATGAGACAAGCAATTACGAATGCAATGTTAACGGGAGGAGTAGTACTATTTGAGCCAAAACAAATAATTAGAATAGACATACCTTCAGAATATATTAACGAAACAAGTAAACTTATTAGTGGTAGAAGAGGTGAATTATTGGAAATTAATCAAGAAGAAGTCGCCACAGTAATTAAAGCAAAATTGCCTGTTTCAGAAATGTTCGGCTTTACAGCAGCGCTACGTTCAGCTACTTCTGGAAGAGGAGCCTGGTTTTTAGTGGATCAAATATTTGAAAAATTGCCTTCAGATCTACAAATGTCTACTATTTTGAAATTAAGAGAAAGAAAAGGTTTGTCAAAAGAACTTCCAAAACCTGTTTTTGACTAGCGAAAGGCTTAAAAATTTTCATTTTAAAACAAAGGTGACTAAAAATGGCACGCGGAAAACCTCACTTAAATTTGGTCGTCATAGGTCATGTGGACCATGGAAAATCGACAACAGTAGGTAGAATACTGTATAACTCTGGTAAACTTAGCGAAAAAGAATTAGCAGACTTGAAAAAATTAGCACAAGAATTAGGAAAGCCTGGATTTGAATTTGCATTTGTAATGGATAAAGTTAAAGAAGAGCGAGAAAGAGGAGTTACCATTGATTTAAGTTATCAGGAATTCGAAACTCAAAAATACTACTTTTCTATAATAGATGCGCCAGGTCATAAAGACTTTATCAAAAATATGATCACTGGAACCTCTCAAGCAGACGCAGCAGTTTTAGTAGTTTCTGCAAATCCTGGAGAAGGTGTAATGGAACAAACAAAAGAACATGCCTTCTTAGCAAAAACTCTTGGTGTTGGTCAAATAATTGTTGCAATAAATAAAATGGATATGGCTAATTACGACGAGAAACGGTATAACGAAGTTAAAGCAGATATAGAAAAACTATTGAAAACAATAGGTTACGACATTACTAAAGTTCAAATAATTCCTATTTCTGCAATGGATGGTGAAAATATCGATAAACCACCTACAAAAATGCCGTGGTATAAAGGACCGACATTAATTGCGGCATTTGATTTATTAAATCCACCAGAGAAGCCAATAAACTTGCCTTTAAGAATGCCAATACAAGATGTATATTCTATAACCGGTGTAGGAACGGTACCTGTAGGAAGAGTGGAAACAGGCATTTTAAAAGTAAATGATAAA
>JAWAPU010000003.1:0-20503 GCA_038894275.1 Candidatus Nanoarchaeia archaeon
AATAAAACAATAAATGCTGCAATAGCATTTGTTGTTTGTTTAATGGCAATTAAATTTCTACCTTTTGCTTACTATTTTATTATTACGTTTATAATAATCGTTGGCGCAGCTATAATGGGGCTTATTACAGGAATACTCTTTTTTTTGGCCCCCTTTGGAATATCTACTAAACAAGATTTGCTTAAAACATCAGCAGGTTTATTTCTTATAGGAATAATACTTATAGGCGTTGGTGTATTGGTTGGCATAATAAGTGGCGCCATGGGCCATTTTACAGGAGTCGAATGGGTGCAAATTGGTGCTTTTATTGGAGCTGCTGTGGTATTTTTAATTGCTATTCTTGGAATCCTTAAAGGAGCTACTCAGCCTTTAGGCTTTGCTGCACCAAGTTTAGCCTCGGTGGCTAAATTGCCACAAGCGTATGATGCGCTTAAAAAAGAAATTGATTATGATCTTATACGTCTTACTGAAGAACTTTATAGTTCATCAAAAATTTTAGAAAGATACGACGCAAAAAACGATCCGCAACAAAGACTATTAAAAAGCTATTTAGCCAAGTCATTGAATACAATAAAAAAACTAGAAGGCGTTTGCCCAAAAATAGAAAAAGAAGCGCTAGCGCAATTGCCTGGTCTTCAAGCTTTAGGTATTATTAACAAATATGCTGCTAAAAATTTAAAGGGACTTATACAAAAAACGATACCAAAACAAATTCGAACATCTATGAAACTTATAGAGGATTTTAATAAAGCCAAATTAACGAATGTGTATGCCATAAACGATGCGGTCAAAAAAAATTCAGTAGAGATAGTCCTTCTTACGGAAAAATTATATTATTTTATCACTAACTTCCCTTCGCAACAAATCTTTTATTCGAAATTGCGAGCCTTTCAAACGAAATTAAGTCGCCAAAATTTAGAAACACTAAAAAAAGAATTAATAACTCTCTCCAAAAAATTATCTAAGTATAACCCAGCAAAAGATAAAAAAAGAAAAAAAATAAGTAAATTATTGGGAAATATATTGAATGTGATGAAAGAAATATTGATAATTGCACAAAAACAAAATATTCAACTTAGAAATCCAACTAAGTTTACTGATATACAAAATTACTTTAGCGCAGCATTAACCAGTGTGGGAACTATGAATGATCAGGCTTTAGAGAATGCGAAACAGTTACTTATTGGGTATATCATCAATGCTGTACAGAATTGGATTTAAAGTCTTTAAATTTTGGCACATCAGATTCTTTAAGGCCCCTTTGATGGAGGTGGCGGAGCATTTATTGGTAGAGGTGGCGGAGCAATTGTTGATTGTTGAGCTGGTTGTTGCGGCTGTGCAGTTTGTGTACTTTGTACGTTTTGAGAAGATGGTTTAGCATATGCCGGTATTAATTTAGCTATTTTGTATAATGCAGTTTTAATACTTTTGTCATCACCATTCACATTAACTGTTATTTTATTATCCTTTTTGTCGTATTTGACAATAATCTCTATTGGTGAAGGGCGAATGTAATCTCCAAAACTTCCATGAGCAACTTTATATTTATATTCTATGTAATTATCGTTTGCTTCTATGCTTTGCAAACCATTATTGTCAAGACCAAAAAGCCAATCTGCAAATCTACCTAGCAGACCGCCTTTTGTTTCGTTATATATCTTTTTTAGAGTGTAAATCCCACTGTTGTTATCTTTTAACGGGAATTCGAGACCCCCTGCTCTGTTTCCATAATTAATATTACATTCATACCTCTGAAGATCGTCTATTGCGCTTAACAATTTTTTTTCAAGACTCATACCATCACCTATTTACAATATGGCAATTATAATTTATAAACTTTTCGCTAATTATTTATTCGTTTTTAAAATTTAAAAAGCGCAATCTTTATATTTAATAGATATTTAAATTAAAATATGGCCATTGAATTTTTAGCTCAAGCTTCCGAAGGCGTAGGAGGAGTTTTAAATCCTTTAGAAAATGTATTAAATTTATTGCAACAATTTGGTTTCTTTAAAGTGGTGCTGCCCTTTTTGTTGATATTTGCTTTAGTTTATGCTGTAATACTAAAGACAGGAATTTTAGGCGATCCAGCTACAAATGCATGGGTACGGCCAATAGCATCAATTATTGCTTTTGTCGCAGGATTTTTAGTAGTTGCATATACACCTGTTGTAGAAGCTATTGAAAGGGTAGTTCCCCAAGCAGGATTTTTGTTGCTAGTTGTGTTGTTGCTTTTAATGGTTTTAGGCATGCTTGGATTTCCGATAACAGAAAAATTTACTGGTAAATTGGCTCCAATAGCCCTTATAATAGGATTGGTAGTTGTTGCAATTTTCTTAGCAATAGTAGGTGCCGCAGTAGGACCTCAGATTCCTATTCTTTATAGTTTTGCTCAGTTTATGATGGGCATGATACCCATAGAATTAACATCCGAACAAATAGCCCTTTTATTAGCTTTCTTAATTATCATTGGAATACCTGCAATAATACTAGCAATTATATACTATACTTCAAAGTAGAGGAATAATGGCTACTCTTTTAGATGCAATTGGCGCGCTACAACAAATTGGTTTTTATAGCACAATTCTTCCTTTTTTAATAGTAACCGCAGGGATGTATGCTCTTTTAACAAAATTAAAACCTTTTGGAGAACTGAAATTTGCTAACATTATTATTTCAGTGGTAGTTGGTTTCATTTTTATTTCTATGACAAGAGCGGTTTTATTTTTAAACAAATTTATTCCTCTCTTTACAACATTTTTGCTTTTGTTAGTTTTAGCATACATGGTGTTTATTTTTATAGGAGTTAAATCCGAATCTATTTCTGAATTGTTTGTAAAAAAACCTGCTTTCGCAGGAATTTTTATTTTAATAATTTTAATTTTAGTTATTGTGGTATTATCGCAAGTATTTCCAGAGGCAACTTTTGTTGTTCAATACCCCGAAGTGGCTGAAGAATTAAATTTGAGTTTGTATGGGGCAAATGCAACCCCTCAAGAAAAAGCTGCGGCGTATGGAATGGCTCAAGTAGTACGCATAGTAACTTCACCACAAGTAATGGGTTTGATTATCTTATTTGTGGTATTCGGCTTAGCTACTTATTTTATAACAAAAGAAAATAAATAATTATTTTTTTCTAAAACCTTTCTCTTTGGCCTTTTCGACAAGCTCTTGCAGTTCTTTTATATTTTCTGTAAACGTAGGCATTAATGTATTAAACATTTTTTGCAATGCTTTTAGTTCAACTCCAACATCGCTAATACCCTTTCCATACTCTTCTACTTTCCCAAGTACTTGCTGGATTACAGTGTCCATTCTTTTTTCTAAAATTCCCAGTCTTTCTGTTAAACCAGACAGGCTGGCTGAAAATTCTTCTTGAATTTTTTTAATTTCGTCAAGCTCTTTAGTCAATTTTTGCCAACGCTCTGCGATTATTGCTTCAGCAATCTCTTCGATTTCTTCAGAAAGAGGTTTAGGCGATTCTGGTCTAAAGGGAGGTGGTTTAGGCATGGATTCTGGCAACGGTATTTGAGGTGGCGCAAGCGAAACTGGCGCAGGAAGAGGAAATACCGGCTGTGCAGGTCTTAATCCTTGTTCTTCAAAAGTAGGCAATTTTTCAGTAGCCGAAGGTTCTGGGAAAAGCGCAGGTTCTTTTGTCTCTGGTAAGGTTTCAGGTTTTTCTTTTTTAAAGAACGATATGGCCATTTACCCTCCTTTTTAATTTGTCTTTGTTTCTTTTAAAGCATTTTGTATTAAGGCTTTAACTTCAGATCGAGTAACGAATTGAAGGGGCTGCCAAAGTTCGACATATCTTTGCAAAATCTTCACCTCTTCAGCGGAAGCTAAAACTTCCATTCTTTTGGCCAATCTTTCGATAAGTTCTTTTTGCGAATCCAATTCTGCTCGTATGGCTCTTAAATTATCTTGTATGTCTCTGATTTCTGAAATTACTGTTTTGTGCTTCTCTAAAACAGTGTTATCTATGAGTTGGAGGTGAGCTCTTAAACCTTCAATTCTTTGTTCAACAAGTCTTATTCTCGAACCATAATTACTTAATTCTTCAGCAATTTTAGTTTGAATTTGTTCCAATTCCGGAGTTTTTTTAACTACGGGGATTTGAGTTAAAGGTTGAGTTGGTGGAAATTGGGCCATTTCTAAAATACAAACTAATAGATTATAAATTCTTTGCTATAGCTTCCATACGCTTAAATTTATTCTGGAAATTGAAAAAGGCCCTTTGCTCTAGAAAAGATTTAAACCAAAATCTTATTAAGTGCTTTTTATTTTAAATTTTAGGCCATGCCAGAAACCTCGCAGCCACAATTAGGAGCATACCAATTAATTAACGAAGGTGGAGAAAAGGTATTAAAAATAAATTATGAAGGGGCATCTTTTTCACCTTCTTTAGAAGATGAGCCCACCGTCTTTTCTAGAGTTTTTGATATTATATTGGAAATAGGAAAAGTAGCAAAAATTGTATTCGTTCAAAGAGAAGAGTATGAATATGATTGGCCTCAAACTTCTTTAATTTGTGAACTTGTAGAAGTTTATAAAAAATTAGTAGAAGAAGAAAATGTGCTTTCTTTTTCGGTTTCACATCCTGCATGTCAAAAATATTTTCCTACGTGGCAAGCTTTTCTAAGGGATGCTTTGTTACGCCAATTAAAAGAAGATCCAATTGGTGCATATGTCACGCTCTTAAGAAAATTAAGAGAAGAAGAAATTTTTCTTAAAAGACCGATAGAACCGAACTACCCTATTTGTGCAGAACCTTATATTTTCGCCTTGAGACGTTCTGTAGAATTGCTATCTAAAACGAAACTAATTCAAAGACTGCAAGAAAAATTAGACGCTTATTCTGTGGGAGATAGAAGCATCTACAGAAATGTCTTCCGATTTACAGCAAGACCAAATTTTATGTATACTAAATTAGTCACCACCTTCCCGGCAGGTGCAGAAGAATTGGCTTCATATAAAATTGCAGAAGGTACGCAAGTATTGATTTTAAAATCTCCACAGGATGTTAGACCATTGTATCATTTGATGCCTTTTGAATTCCAATTAACAGAAGAACAATACGCACTTCTCGTAGAAGGAAGAGAGATCTTAGCAGAACATAAACCACAGCGTTCTGAATTTATAGATCCTATAAGAACAAGGGAAGTGTTTCAATCGATAGCCAAAGATTTGTTAAAAGATTTATCAAATTCCAAAGGTATAAAATTAAGTTATTCAGATTTAGAAAAATTAGCAAACGTTTTAGTGAGGTATACTATTGGATTTGGTCTAATGGAGATTTTACTTTCAGATCCTAACGTTCAAGATATTGTTGTTAATGCGCCTTTAGGTTTAACACCTATATCTTTAATTCACGGCGATTTTGGAGAATGTAAAACAAATATAGTGCCTCTTCCAAAAGAAGGAGAGAGCTGGGCTACCAAATTAAGACTAATTTCTGGAAGACCATTTGATGAAGCAAATCCTGTTTTAGATTCCGATTTAATATTGCCTTATGGTAGAGCAAGAGTTGCGGCTTTGCAAAGGCCTTTATCTCCTAGTGGATATGCATTCGCATTTAGACGTCATAGAGATAAATCCTGGACTTTACCGTTATTTATTCAATCTAAAATGCTTACGCCGTTGGCAGCAGGACTTCTTTCTTTTATAGTTGACGGCGCGAGAACAATCCTAATAGCAGGTACTCGTTCAGCAGGTAAAACTTCTTTACTTGGCGCATTAATAACAGAAATTTCAAGAACTAATAGGATTTTAACAGTTGAAGATACGTTAGAATTGCCGGTTTCACAATTTAGAGCGTTGGGCTATGATATTCTATCTATGAAAACTCGTTCTGTTATTACCGGAGCAGAAGCAGAAGTTCCTGCAGATCAAGCCATTAGGACTGCATTGCGTTTAGGAGATTCTGCTTTAATAATTGGTGAAGTAAGATCGGTAGAAGCAAGAGCTCTTTATGAAGCAATGAGGGTGGGAGCTTTAGCAAAAACTGTTGCAGGCACAATTCACGGAGCAGGGCCTTATGATGTTTATGATAGAGTTGTTAATGATTTAGGTGTACCAAAAACTTCATTTAAAGCAACAGATGTCATAGTAGTAGCAAATACAATTACTTCTCCATCTGGTTTAGAAAGATGGAGAAGATTAACGCAAATAGCAGAAGTTAGAAAATTCTGGACAGAAGACCCGATCGCAGAAAAAGGTTTTGCAGATTTAATGTCGTATAACGCTTCGAAAGATGTTTTAGAACCAACACCAGCACTATTACAAGGCGAATCAGAAATTATAAAAGCGATAGGCGGAAGAGTAAAAGAATGGTCTGGAAATTGGAATGCTATGTGGGAAAACATAGAATTAAGAGCAAATATAAAAGAGACTTTGGTTAAAGCAGCACAAGAAACAAAAATTTTTGATTTGTTAGAAGCGCCTTTTGTTATTTTAAGTAATGACGAATTTCACAGAATTTGTGCAAAAGTGGCTGAAGAAGTAGGTTATACAGATTCAAAAAGAGTATATTCAGAATGGTATGCTTGGCTTAAACAACAAATTAAGAAAATGAAAAAATGAAACCCGAATTAGAAGATTTAAAGAAAAAATATGAAGCTAAAATAGAATCTGAATTAGGAAAACCAGAACTTACAGAGAAGCCAAGTGTTTCTTATTCAGAAGCTTATAGAATTTTCAGAGAAGAGCAACTACCTTTAAGTCATACGTTATTTGAAAATCTTTGTAATCGCGCAGAGAAGCTAATTAAATTAAAACTAAAACAATCCGAAATAGATGCTATGCAGCCATTTTTAGAAATGGCGCATATTTATGTTACGCCTTATGGGGTTTATGCTTTAGCAGCTTTAAGTACTATATTTGGAATTTTAATTTCCTTTATGATTGGTTTGCTGTTAGGTAATTTTTTAATTATAATTGGTGGAATGTTGGGCTCAGTAGGTTTGTTTTTCTTAATACCTACATTTCCAAAACAGATGTTTTTATCTTGGCGTGCGAAAGCTTCGGACCAAATAATTCTCGCAGTTTTATATATGATCATCTACATGGAGCACACGCCAAATTTAGAACTTGCAACTTGGTTTGCAGCAAAACATCTCTCTCCTCCTTTAAGCTTAGATTTTATAAAAATACTTTGGGATGTCGAAACTAAAAAATTTTCAAGTTTAACAGCAGCACTTGAAAATTATATTGAAACTTGGAGAGGATGGGACGATGCTTTTATAGATTCTATTCATGTTTTAGAAACATCTTTAGTAGCAGCAACAAAAGAAGAGAGATTAAAAATCTTAGAAAAAGCAGAAGAAATAATTCTTGACGGAACATATGATAAAATGCTTAATTTTGCACATGCGTTACAAAGTCCAATTCAAACTTTGCATATGTTGGGTACTGTTTTACCTGTCATGGGTTTAGTTATGTTGCCTATGGTTTCTGCTTTTATGGGAGCTAGCGTAAAATGGTGGCAAATTGCTTTACTTTATAATATACTTCTCCCAATTTCAGTTTATTTATTATCAAAGTCTGTGTTAACAACAAGACCTGCTGGCTCAAATATGGGAACTGATGTTTATGCGCATTTAATTAAAAAATACGCAAAACCAAAGATTCCTCCAATATTCGTTAGTTTGGTTGTTGTTATGGCTTTTATGATTCCTGTATTTCTTTACTTTGGTTTAAGTCCGCCAGTTGGAATTCAAGCATACGCTATTGGTCCAATAATTTTTTCTTCTTTAATGATATGTGGAATTGGTGTTGGTATTGCTGTATATTATTGGCATAAAAATAAAACTATCATAAAAATAAAGAAAAAAATTTCTCAAATAGAAGAAGAATTTGCAGCAGCGATTTTTCAATTAGGAAACATAATGTCACAAGGAAAGCCGGTTGAATTGGCTTTACCAGAACTTATAAAAGCCATGCCAAAAGCAGAAGTTACAGATCTTTTTAGAATTATAGACTCAAATATTAGAGAAAAAGGAATGTCTCTAAAAGAGGCTATATTTGACGAAAAAGAAGGCGCCTTGACATACTATCCTTCCGCTATAATAAAATCTGTAATGGCAACTTTAGTTGAAGCCTCTAAAAAATCTCCGCAAATCGCAGCATCTTCTCTAATTACAATTTCTCGTTATTTAACAAATGCGCATCGAGTTAATGAAAGATTGAAAGATTTATTAGCAGATACGATCTCTTCTTTAAGTTCACAAATTAAACTTTTTGCGCCAGTAATTTCAGGAATTGTTGTTGGACTTTCTTCCCTAACAACTTCTATTTTGGCTAATTTAGGGGAAAAATTAAGAGGTTTTGAAGCTTCACCTGAAACTCCAGGTTTCGGGGCAGGACTCTTACAAATTTTTCAAATAGAACATATGATGCCCAGTTGGCTTTTCCAAATAATTGTTGGACTTTATTTAGTAGAAATTGTCATAATAATGTCTTTTCTATTAAGTGGTTTGGTAAATGGAGCAGATAAAATCGAAGAAGAAGAAACAATTTCAAAAAATCTCTTGCTCGGCACCTTATTCTATACCGGGGTCACAATTTTAACAGCAATACTATTTGCAGGGTTAATATCTGGAATAACAGAAGCTATTTAAATCAAATTTAATTTTTATTTTCAAGGCCATGGAATGGGAGCAATTTGTACTTTTAGTAGCATCTATTTTAGTAATAATTATAATCATTTATATAATTACATCTATGTTTGGAGTGGTGAAACCATAAAATGCCTGAATGGACCTTAGAACAGTTAACTGTAGGAGTTTTAGTAATAATTGCATTTATTATTTTAATTATAGTATTAATACCTATGAAAGCAAGCAGCTCTTTTTGGTATTCCGGATGCGAAGGAAAAATAGCAGGTGATTATAATAGCAGCCTTAGAGGATACGAAAATCCTTTATGCACCTCGCTCGTTGATAATAATAGTTGCATTTATACTTGGGGAAATATAACCAAAGGGGAACTCTCTTTGCAAGTATGTTTATGGTCTGAAAATTATAAAAAGTGCGTAATGAACCCTTCTTTAATATGTGACGATTTTGCTGCCTCTAAAATTGAATGTTCAAAAGTACCAGATTGTAGACCTATAATAGGAATTAAAAGAGCGGTTCAAAACTTAATACCAGGAGGAAGACAATGAATAAAAAAGCTTTAGCTCCGCAAACTTTGGGAGAATTAATTTTAATAATTGCAGGAGGCATTATTATTTTATTCATATTTTTAGCAATTGCAGGATACATAAGCCCAACACTTGGAAGTTTCAGTTGTGGCTTAAATGTCCGTATTTTTGGAGCAACGCAACATGCTACTGAAGGGATTTTAACCGCTCCTATTGTACTTTGTAACCAATATAATGATGTAGTTAAAATAAACGCAGCAGATTTTTCTAAATGTCCAGGTATAGCAAAAATTTGCAAAGCAAGCAATTTACCGGATGAAGTTTTAGTCGAATGCTATAAACAATGCGCAAGAATTCAAGTAGATGCTCTTACAGACTCCTGTTGGTCTATGGGTGGTTCGGGGAGAGTCCATTTGTGGACTTTTGCTGAAAGATTTTCAGCAGCACCGTGGGAGGATATAGCTGCGGCAGCAACAGCTATAACGACGACTGTTCTCGGTATAGCGATTACGCCAATTTCAGGGCCAGCTGGCGTGATTGTAGCAGTAGGTAGTAGTAGTGTTTTAATAGCAATTCTTGAAAAGAATATTAAGCCTTTAAGCTTTAGAGCAGCTGTTTTGAAATGCTATAAGTTTCAAATAATTCATCCAATAAATGATCCAAAGGGTAAGCCTATTAATTATTTCGATGGGTCGTTCGGGCGTAGTTGGGTTTATGGCATGGTAACTGTAAATACTTCTGATAATACTCAAAGTCTAGCCACCAAATATTCTTCTGAATTTGCAAAATGTGCAAGTTCAAAAAATCCGTTTTGTAGTTTTGGTGGTCATGGAGTAAAATATGTTATGGAAGCAGATGGAATAAAAAACGCTTTTGAAATTTCAGGAGAGTCTATCAACACACCAAATATAAATATAAATGATAACAATTTCGACGCATTGATAGATTTAGGATTTACTACAACCGCATTTTTGAATTATAATGTTACAGAACCCAGGCAAATCTGTTACATCGCATATTACAACGATGGGGGGCAAGCAGATGTTAAGTTTGTAATGAGAAGTTGTAAGGGTTGGGTTCCAGAAAGGTTCACTCCTTATTTCAAAAATTAAACTTTAAAAATTAAAAACTAAATTTATTTCAAATGGGAAAAAATTGTGCAAAAAAAGGAGTCGAAGCTTGGTGGGGCTTTTTAGCAGGTGCAATAGTTATAATAATTGTCGTTGTTCTTTTCATCATTTTTTATGGACAAATAAAAAGTGGAAGTGAAAATGTAATTGGAGATATAATGAAAAAATTAGGAGAGTGGATGAAATGAAATTATTTAACATAAAATCTAAAAAAGCAGATATAGGCTATTCGTATATTATTATGATCGTATTAGGAATAATAGGTATTATTTTAATTTTATTTATCCTTAAAGGAGGTCTCGGAGAATCTTTTGGCAAATTATTTAGTTTATTTAATCAAACCAAGCTGGAGTAATTCATAAAATTTATAAACTAAAGTTTTATTTTTTAAAAGGAGGCTAAATGGCAAAAGCACAAGGACTTCCATTAAGTTTTATTGTAATAGCCGCTATTTCTGCCCTTGTTTTAATTTTAGTTGTGGCATTTACAATAGGTGGCTTAGGCGGTTTATTTAAACAAATAGGCGCGCAAAAAGGTGAAGAATTGGATGCGGTTAGAACTGCATGTAGCGCCGCGTGTGCAAAACTGCAAACAGCAATCAGTTCAGAAGCTTTTGCAAATTCTGAATATTGCACTAAAAAGTGGGCCATAGATTTTAATAGGGATGGAAAAATTAACCAAACAGAAACAAACATTCTTTGTTATGACCCTCGTGTAGGGGTTAGTTGTACAGTTCAAATTGGCGATGATGTTTTAACAGAAAAAAATTGCGCTACTTATGTCCCACCAAAACAAAATGAATAAAAAAGCGCAAGGTCTACCAATGTCGGTAATTGCAATAGCTATAATAGTGATACTAACTTTGGTTTTAGTTATTTTATTTATTACAGGAACTTTACCGAATTTATTTGCGAAAACTAGAATTGTTGGCGAAGAATTAGGAGCTGAAGAAAATACTACTTTTAGACTTGCATGCGAACAAGCATGTTTTTCAGCTCAACAATTAGCAGATAATTTAGACGAATGGAAATTATCAGAGTACTGCACAAAAAGACTTAAAGGTTTTAAATGTTCGGATGTTGGCGTTTATTGCGTTTCTCCTAAAAATAGTAGTTGGAATCACACCACATGTAGATAATTAAAAATGCGAGTTGCTTCAAACAAAAAAGCGCTGGAACTGCCAATGCAAGTAATTGTCGTAGTTATAATATTACTTGCTTTGCTTGTTTTTCTTTTAGTTTTTTTCACAGGTCAAGGAAATAAATTAACAAATTTGTGGGACAATTTAGTTGGCAGCGGTATAAATCAAACAAGTCCGTAATATGAAAAAAGGACTTATAGGTCTTATAATAGGTATACTTGTTTTAATAATCCTGCTAGTAGCAATAGCAGGAATAGTTGTTCCTTTACTTAGCAAATCATTTAAAGAAACGTTTGTGCCAAGCGAGTCTGTTTCAGAAAAATACGTATTAAATATAACTAATCTTATATGTTCTCCAAATGAATTATCCTTTCGAGTCAACGATACTAGTACAAAAATGTACGAAACAAATTTTCACCCATATACGAGTTTTAGAGTTTTTGTTAATAATACTCCGGCCAAAATAAAAGATGTTAAATTTTTTAGAAAAACTTATATTACCTTGATAACAGACTCCTGCGACTCAATTGAAAAAACTTATAATTGGACTAATGTGGGCTTAAACCAACTTTATAGAGGTTTTTTTTCAGGCTCTGATATTACAGATGCTTTTAATTTTGTTACTGCTACACAATGCAAGAGTATTTCGAGCTTTAGCGACTACTCAAATGCTTTAAGAAATGTTTCTTTAGCCATTCCTTCAGAAAGCGAAACATCTCCTATTTTTAAGGTACTTATAATAAATATAAGTCAGTCGTCTGCGCTCGGCACAAATAATTTACCAAACGAAGAACTTCAAAATTTTGAACAAGCGTTACGTGCCTTACAAGAAATAAAATTTAATGCAATATACATACTTGCACCAAGTACTGATGCTTGTTCTAATGTTTATGCTTTAAATGCTACTAAAAATATTTTTGGTATTGTAGAAAAAGATCAAAACCAAAACTATTATAAAAATAAAGAAAATACCTATTTCTGCGGAAAACCAGATCAAAAACTAAAGCACCAAAATATAGTTCAAGAGATTCGAAACAATGCTTCAAATATTTATTTGACTTATTCATATCCGTTAAGCCCAAGTGATAAAACTTTGAAAGTCATTTTGAAAGTAAAAGAAGCTCAAGAAACTTTTGAATGGGGCGCACCTGTAAAAGATGGAAGGACAGAATGCAATATTAATATCTAGCATCTGCATAAAATGAAAAAAGCAACTGAAGCTACAAGCATAATTTTTACCTTATTTATTTTAATAATTATTTTGCTTTTAGGCTATCATATAATGAAGGGCTTATTTGCAAGCTCGCCCGAAGAGAAAGCAGCAAAAGAATTAAAAGAAGTTATAGAAACAGTTTGCGAACAACCCACAGGCAATTCTTTATCTATAAATATTTATGTGCCAGAAGGTAAAATACTTAAAATTACAAAAGATAAAGAAATAATAATCGACACATATAAAACTACGATAAAATGCGCAAATATGCAATTTTCAGAATATAATTTCGTTTCAACTGTTGGAAAAGAAAACATTTGTATCAATGTAACAAAAGAACAAAATAGAATTTCATTCAGTGAGTGCAAATGGCAGTAAAAATTCCTCCATCTCTTATTATAGCATTATTTATGGTTATAATAATGGTGCTAGTCTTTTCAGGATTCATTTTTCAACTTTTATTTGGTGGGCCAGAAGTTAAATTTGTTAAAGATTTAGCAGAACAAATGGAATCTATGTGTGCCGAAGAAAATGATCAAGTTATATATTACAATGGCTATTTGCCAGATTCAAAAGGAGCGCCGCCTGATGCTTATTATTTTTATGTAGCAGTCGACTCGTATAATTTAATTTTAGTTGGCAAAAGATATGGCCTTGTCCATAACGATTTAGGTGCACAATTTTCAGATTGGATAAGTTGCGTGTGCGCGCAAAGCACCAATCTTTTGACATCGGTACCTTGGAATGTAGCAAAATTTGTTTGTTCATGCAAAGAAGGTGTTCGAATTATTAAAACTGTTCCTCTTAAAGAATGTAGAAGAAAAAGAATTTCTATTTGTTCTACAGATCCAATGGGAAGGTTTGAAAGATGCGATAAATTCGAATTCGAATCTTACGAAGGTAAAGAAAATTTACAGTTTGTACTTAATTTCACTAAAACTAAAAATAAGCTTATACTAAATTTTACACGCCAAACTATTTGTGGCGATGGGTTGTGTTGTGAAGGCGAAGACGAAAACAATTGTAGAATAGATTGTGTACAATTAGACCCAGATAGAACCTGTAAGCGGTTCAAATAATAAAACATAAATTTAAAAACTTCTTTTATCCTTTATAATCAAGGCCACATGAATAAACATGGCGTTTCTAATATTGTTTTAATGACTGGTATAGCCATATCTATGGCTTTGTTACTTGTGGGCGGTTTTACTTTAGTTACTAAATTGGTTGAAGAGCAAGCTCGTTCTGCACCAATATTTATAGCAAATGAATTAAAATATACTATTGAAACAATAAGTGCTGCACCAGAATCTGCCTCTTTTTTCTATTTTGTTCCTCAAGATAAGGATTTTTTTCCAGTGATTGGCAGTTTAGAAATTGATAGAAATGCGGGTAAATTATGCGTAGCTCGAAAAACAGAAGACGAGATTTTTAATACAATTGCTACAAAAACATTAGTACAGGCAGGATTTGGTGGCGCGGCTTATTCTTATGCAAAAATTAGAAGCATGTTAGCTAAACGAATGGTGCTAAAAGAAGATGTCATGTTAGGTAAATTGAATTATTATTTTGGAGGTACCACTTATAATTTTCAAACTATTTTTGTATCTGCTACGGAAGAAGGAGCAGCTTTACGCAATTTTATGCGAAAAGGCTATGCAGGACTTACTTATAATGAATTAGAAGCTTTAGAAAGAAATCCAGCTATTTTCAGAGAAGCCGATATGCTTTTCGCTCAAGAGCAAGGAAATAAATTAAGTGAATTTGCTGAAATATTCGAAAAAAATCCTAAAGCAGTATCCGATATTGCAGAACATGTCACAACAAGAAATGCTCCACGTTCACAAACTTCTTGGTTTACGAAATTGAAAACTACGGCTGGAAGGTTTTATACAAAGCACAAACTTGGCATTTCAATAGGCACAACCATTGCTATTGTTGGTACTGTTGCAGCATTTCAATTTATGCAAACACAAGATTTGCAAGCCACTATATTGACCACAACTCAAATTTTAACAGCATCTTTATTTCCAAAAATTATTCAATATATCTTAACAAAAATAGGTCAAGAAAAATTAGAAGCATTTGGTAAAAGAATCATAGGTGCAATAATTCCTCTTGAAACCACCAAAGCAGCAACACAAAATATTCCAGTAGTTGGCACGCCTGCCTGTTTAGCAATTCATGCAATTGAAGTAGTTGTGAATTTGGTTTTTGCAATTTATGATCAAATACAATTTGACATAACTTTATACAATATTTTTCATGTTGCTGAAACAGCAGTGAAAGCAGAAAAAGACGAAATTGCTTGTGTAAACTTCGATTCACCAAAGCCTTTGTTATACCCTGTAAATTGCAAACCAAAAGCGTCACTTAAAGAACCTTTTAATAATGAAGCATTTAGAGGAGTAACTGTTACTGAATTATTTGCTTCTGCAGCACTTTTTACATCAGGAATTCCAGTGGCGATTACAAGTGCAACTTGTGGGCCTGGCTCTAGCACACCCTCTACAACTTACTTGGCTGGAACATTGATAGCAGCATCAGCTACTGCAGCTAGCGCATTAATTCCAATTACATCTGCATTTTTAGAAAATCCTTCCGCAATAATTCCACGAAGCGAATGTGACGCCTCTTGTACAGGTGATTGCCCAAATTGGTATATTTCTGCATCCTTAGGGGATCAAGTAGGAAGCGGACTTACTTGTGCGGGTGCTTTTACCCCTCTGGCTATTGGAGGGCCAATATGTGCGACTTTAAGTTTTGCAGGCTGGGCTTCTTTGGCATGTGATGCAGCAAGATATATGACCGGCCTCGGATTTCTTATGATATCTCCTGCGCATACTTTAAATTGTATTTTTCAAGCAGGAAACTTGGGATTTGTTAAAGAATCTTACGACAACATATCTAGTTCAATAACTGGCGAAACATATGCAATTAATACTGGTTTTTGGTATGCTCAATTGCCTTATGTTGTTAAAATAGAAAAAGTATATGCAAGCACTACTGAAGATTTAAATGATAGAACAAGCAATATAATAATATCTAAATTATAAAAATGGAAAGAAAAAATAAACAAGGATTAGAACATCCGCAAGTAATAATTTATGTTTTATTTGTAAGTGTTTTAGTTATTGCAGGTATATATGTTGGGTTTCACTATTTAGGCGGCGCAGATTTAACTTTCAAATTTTTAGATAATGAAGCAAAATTAAATTTGGCAACATTAAAACTTTTTTCGCCAGAGTGTTATGGTTTAGAACTTGCACAATATAGTTATAGTGTTTCGGGTAGCGACTATATCCTGCTGTTTGCATCAAAATATGAAGACCCATCTAAAAATTCTCATTACCAAACAGCATTAGGCATACTTAATTTATCTAAACTAAAAGAATCTTCTCACTTTCCAGACAGTTGCAGAATTGAAGAGCAAGACAATATTAAAATTTTAATTAATCTCACTTCACTAGAGGGCAAAGTTCTTGCAACGGCACATTCAGGAATTTATCCTCCAACTAATTGGGAAACTTTTGCTAATAGATCTTTTTATGTTTTGGTTTATGAAAAAGAAGGTTTTCCTCTTGCTCCTGCAAAACTGGTAATAGGATTTAAAAAAGAAGAATCTACGAATAAAAACCCGTGGGAATTAATATGAGAATTAAAATAACAAAAAAAGCAACAGCGGATTTATTAGTAGAAGTAATTATTTCTACAATAATATTCTTTTTAATCATAACTTTTCTTTTTGTTGTACAGCTACCGCAACTGCGTATTAAAGCTGCTGCAACAGTAGTTTCAGCAGATACAGCGCTTTCTTGTGATGTTTCTTTAACTAATTTATTAAGAACACACTATGCTGTTAATGGTTTAGATTTTGCTACTTATTTAAGTATTAACTTTGAAGATATCGGAAAAGATGAAAAGATGCAAAAAGAAATTTCTAATAATATTTCTAAAATATTTGATTATGTTTGGGGTCCTCAATTATGGGAACTCAACATTTCATTGCCTAAAAAAAATATTTCAATTGGAAAAATGAAAGAAAGTTTAGCAAATTTTACCTGTAATGCATATGTGCCTTTACCCCCGTATTTCTTAGAAAAAAATTGTAAATGGTCTAATTCTTCTTTAGAAGGAAAAGGCAATCTTGTAAAATTTGAAACACCAGATGGAACTTGCAGTTTTAAATTAGACGATTCTGATATAGGTGTAGTATCAAATTCTTTTGAAGATTGCGAAGTTGCTCCTTTGCCACCTTTTTCTATAATGGCGGAACAAACTCTTGTTGTTAATGATAGTGCATCATTAGATTTTATTTACATTCCTTTTTTAATTAAAAATCGGCACTATACTTTATTTATAAACGAAACTGATGAAAATAAGAATGTATTAAATGTGACTTTGACAAAAGATCTTTTACCAGAAGATTGCGCCATAAAATTAACTTTAGCTACAACTGCAAACATATCAGTTGTAAACGAATTGGCGCAAGGAGGAAAATAATATGAATAAAAAAGGCCAAGGTTTAGGATTTATTGCTGTTTTAATATTAGTAATTATCTTATATTTTATTTTCAGATACAATACAGAGGTTTACACATTTGAAATGGAAACTGGCTCGTCAAGATCACATATAATTACTGCATACAGCGAGGCGGAAAAAACAAAAGAATACTTGAAACACGCACTTTTACTTTCAACAATTCATTCTCTTTATTTAACTAATAATTCAAGTTGCGAAGATGCGATTGAGAAAGCAATAAAAGACGAGCATGCTTTTAAAAAATTGCTTAAAGAATCTTTTTCAGATTACATAAAGAAATACGATTCTTCTTATTCAGATTTAGAAATAACTTTGCCAAATTACGAATTTTCATTTGAACAGCTTCAAACTCCTCTTGGAGTTGTTAAAGACGTTTTATTAGTGAATGTTTATGGGTATGAAGAAACTTGTAAATTAGATGAAACTTTGTTTTCTTTTCCTAAGCAACCTTGTTACGCTGAAAATAAAGCAGCGTGTGAAGCTATTAAATGCGAGGATATCTCTAAACAATATTGTTTAAATTGCACTTGGAATGGCACTGATTGCAAATTAAAATTACCTGATGATTATCCTTATTGCGAAAAATATAATAACAAAAATAATTGTGAAAACAACTGGCCTAAATGTTATTGGTTTACTTCTTACTCAAAGCCACTTATAGTTTCCTCGCCCTCAACATTTTTAGATTATAGATTCAATGTAAAATTAGATACGCATATTTTTTCATTAGTCACTTGTGATTTGTTTAATTCTTATAAAGAGAAAATTGAAGGTAGTGAAAGTGGCGGCGAAGGCGATAGCATATCTTGCGATTTAAAATACACCGTAAGTGAATCTAATTACGCTTTTTATACGAATTATACAAGCATAAGCAAACCGGAGAGCGTAACGCTGATCTTTTTAAATAAAAATGATAACGTAGAAGATCAAATAAATTTTGGAAACCCTGCAGAACAAAATGAAAATTCATATATTTATAGTTATACTTGTGAATTTGATGGACCAGGTAATGATTTATGCGACGATAAAAGGGCTGAGTATGTAAAAGCAAAAGCAATATGCAAATCACAAACAGGCGTGGAAGCTTCAAAAGAAATTGATGTGGTTTTGGCTTAAAAATGAAAAGCGGAATATCTGCTGTTGGCGCAGTACTTGTAACATTTGTAGTTTTAATTATTGCAGCCATTATTTTTTTGAGTTTTATGCGAGGCGGATTTATTCAAGAGCAAGAATTATTTGAGAAAGCACACGAAGCAACAGGTCAAATTCCTTGTATGAGGGCTCCAATTGTAAAAATAGAACCCGCATTTTTAATAGATTTAAACAAAAACGAGATAAACGACTTGTTTGAGAAAGGGCGCATAATTAAAAAAGTCGATGTTAGTGTAAATATTTCATCCACTTGCTTTGAAGATTTAACAGTAGTTTTAAAGAGCGGAAGCACCACAACAGAATCGCTTTGTATTTACAAGAGAGGAAAATACGTAAACAACAATACAGAAAAAGAAGAGAATTGCACATTTTTTGAAGTGCCTGTAACTATAACCAAAGAAGATATATTAAATTACTTAAATCTTGAAAATTCTATTGGCGTATTTGGGCGTAGTTCGGGTTATTATGCAGAATCTTCTTTCGATTTTTTTGTAAAAGACCCTTATTTAAATATAACAATTACAGAGTTTAATTTTGACGATTTTCCTTGCGTTAATTTCAAGTTTAACTTTACAACTATCTTGCCAAAAGAAAATTTTAACGAATATCTTCCAGATATATTTGTCGAAGAAAAAGGCAGATTACGTGAAGTAATTCATAATTTAACTGCATATGGCTGTAAAAGTGGGCGTCCTTTAAAATGTGTTGCTACTGGCTCGTATCGCTCTGAAGCTTTTGAGGGACAACATAATTTAAAACTTGCAGCCAAAGTAAAGTTGCAAGAGGTAAAAAATTACCATCAATTCGAGACTCATTCTCCTTTGCCAAGCAATTTTTCTTTTCCAGAAATTTTTGTATTTGGACAAAACGGAATATTAGAGGTGTTTGCGGTTAATAGCACTAATATTTCAGAAACATTCTATAAATCATATCATGCGTTCTCCGCGTCTATCAATGGTAAAACGCCAAGAGATGTAGCAGCAGATGATTTAGACGGTGATGGCATAACCGAAGTAGTTTTACTTTATGATAAGGCTTTATTAGTTTATAAATTGACGGAATCGGATGAAGAACTGCTAACCGAATTAATAGATAAAAACCAATTGAACTCAAATACCTGGCCTTTCTTTTATACACCATCTGAAGATAGAAATTATGTAGAAGTTCAGATTGGTAATAATATAAATTGCAACAATTCTTATTTGAGAAAAGCAATTGTGGCGTTATCTAGCCTTCAAGGAGATATAGAAGTATTTGCATATACGCCAAATGGATTAAACAGAATTTGTTGGTTTGATATAGACGATTATAATTATGAAGATTTTGCAATTAAGGATAATAAAGCATATTATGTCGAAAAGGTCGAAAAGGAGGCAGACGAGAGTCATGCAAATACGACTGTCTTGGATCTTTCAACTGGAGAAAAAACAAGCAAGCGCTTAGTTAGTGGATTTCCATGGGGAGGAATAACTGTAGGAAACTTTATGCTTAATTTAAACCCTAATTTATGCAGCAATGTTAAAGGGGAAACTGCCGAAAGCATGTTTTTCTTAGAAAATGATATGCCGAAAGGCGCCTACCTCGATTTTGATAAGTGTTGGACTTTCGATAGTGTTGGAGCAAAATATGAATTAGAAAGTGCAAGATTTAATAAAAGTAATACATACGATGCGGTATTTTATAATTATACTAATAAAGACATTGGTATTTTTCTCCCAGAGAGGAGCGGCTGGCTTTTTGCGCAAACCTTTAGCTATGGCCCCGAAATTGCAGGAATATCAGTTTACGATGCTCTTTGTTATCCGCTAGAAAAATGGTGATTAAAAAAATATTTAAAAATAAAAAAGGAACTGAACTTACGTTTTCTAGCTTAGTTTTTATTATACTAGGGGTTATTGTCTTGATATTTTTTATATTGTTTATAAAATTTGGTCTTTTCCAAATAGAAAATCCGTTCAAAAATATTTTTAGTGCACCCAAAAATTTTTCAGGAAAATGAAAAAAGCCCAAACTGAAACAGCTACAGGAGTAAAAATTTTAATAACTTTTATACTTTTAATAATATTTTTTATAGCCGCATACTATATTTTTACTGGCGGTGGGAAAAGTCTAGTCGCATCATTTAATGAACAAGTTCTAGCTCGAATAGGAATCAAAATAGAACCACCTGCGCTTCCTGGTC
>JAWAPU010000004.1:0-19633 GCA_038894275.1 Candidatus Nanoarchaeia archaeon
AGATGTAGGAAAAACATTTAGATTTATAGCAAGAAGCTTAAATATAAAATTGCTACCATCAGGACCAGTAGATTATATACCCAAATTTGCAAATAAATTAAACTTTAGTGCAGCCACACAAGCGAAAGCCGTTGAAATTCTAAAAAAGGCGCAAAACTTAGAACTGACCAGTGGAAGAGGTCCTATTGGATTATCTGCTGCAGCACTTTACGTAGCAAGCCTATTAACAGGTGAAAAAAGAACACAAAGAGAAATTGCAGATGCAGTAGGAGTGACAGAAGTCACTATAAGAAATAGGTATAAAGAAATTGTTGAAAAATTAGGTTTGCAGGAAACGATGGCAAAAGTTTTAGCCGAAGAAGAGCAATAACCTTTTTATTATTTTATTAATTTAACCATTCTTTTAAATTGATTTTCATCCATATTTGTTCTTATACCGTTTGGTCTAAAATGTGTTTTTGCGGCTAAATAATTTTTTTCTTTTATCTTTTCGATCACCTGATTTAAGGGGGGCATTTGATGAAGTTTTGCTTCAGACATATCATAAAAACCTACTGTAGAAATTTTTGCTTCTTCTTTTATTAGTTGTAAAAGTTTTTTTGTCTCATTACAAATAGTTTCGTCTCTTACGGCTAAAGAATACATTCTTTCCGCTAATGATTCGTCCCACAAATCACCCAACCAAAGAGGTCCAGCAGTTTTAAAAAAGCCATGTTTGTTTAAAATTTTATTTGCTGATTTGATACTTGCTTCGCTTATTAAATATGTACGCATATAATGAGCAGTAACATGAGAAAAAATCGGAATTAAAGCTAAATCGTATTGCATGCCTATTTCTTGAATTTTTTTAATTAAAATTCTAATACCCATTTCGTGCATTAAATAATTTCGTAAGGGTTTTGCACCATAACGTCTTATACACGTCAAGGGATAAGTTCCACAAAGAACTGCTGTGTCTGTTGCTGTTACCGCCAATACCCCTCCTTTTTCTTTAATTGCTTTTATACTTGCATCTAAAAAAGGAACTGGCGTTCCAAAAGGGTCTATATCCAAATAATCAAATTTTTTATCTTTTAATTTATAACGAATTGCTAAAAATTCGTGAGCTCGCAAATTATAAATTTTTGGTTTTAATTTATTTAAAGCCGCATTTTTTCGTATAAAAGCTGCGGCGATTGGATTTGCATCATTTATATATGTATTTTTTATTTTTGCCTCTTTTATTATTCTAAGTCCTCGAATCCCAGTCGCAGCCAGCAAGTCAACAGCACTTTTTGGTTTATTTTTAAGCGCTTTTAGCAAAAGTATTGTAATATCTCTTGAAACCTTTCCTATCGGATTATAAAAAACTGGAGCAGATGTATCTAATTTGTATTTCTGAGGATTTGGTATGTAAAACGAGAGCGCGCCTTCTTTTATTTTAATCACGTCAGTTTTATTAATTTTCATTTCGAAACTTTTATAATAGTTAATAAATTTTAAAGATTATGTTAATAACTACGTTAGAAGTTATTCAAATTATTATAACTATCTTAGCAATAGGTTTCATTTTTTCGCCATGGAGCCCATGGGTAAAAAATTTTGAAGAAGGCGAAGAAAAAAGTAAATTTCTAAATGATTTGAAACTTGGAATTTTAGTTGCGGCACCTGCAGTAATATTGCATGAACTTGCTCACAAACTAGTAGCTTTAATGTACGGTTTTTCCGCAACTTATTTTGCTAGTTGGTGGGGTTTGAGTATTGGAGTACTAATGAAAATTTTTATACCGGGTGTAATATTTTTTATTCCTGGTTATGTTTCTATTCAAGGTCAAGGTGCGCCTTTAGATTTTGGATTAATAGCTTTTGCGGGTCCTTTGATCAATCTAATTCTTTTTGGAATTTTCTCGTTATTTTTATTAAAAGATGTATTGCCAAAATATTGGCCCATATGGTCAATTTCTAAACGACTAAATTTATGGCTATTTATTTTTAATATGTTGCCAATTCCAGGATTAGACGGGTTTAAATTTTATACAAGTTTAATTGGTTCGTTCTAAACTTTTTATAGTTTGAATTATTTTTTCGGCAGATGCTTTTCCTCGCAATGTTGATAGTGCATAATTAACAAATTTTTCTGAGGGACCCTGAAATTCTTTTTTTAATTTTATTATTTCTTTTTTAAGCTCTACATCTGAAAGCAAAGAATACCGTTTTATAATTGTATTCAAATCTGCAAGAGATTTTGACTTTTCTTTTGCAATAGTTTCAATTATTTCAGATAATGATTCTTTAACTATTGCGGGAAATTTCTTATCGCCGCCAGATAAACTAATAAATAATTTATTTAGTGTAGGCGTATCCAATTCGAATTCGGATAATTGGAGTTTTCTTCTTATTTCTTTAGGTATTATTAGCATTGTCGTTGCGATTAAAGTAGGTGAAAGTTTAGGATATTTTTTCACAAATTCTTTGAAGGGCTCTAACCATTTTGAAAAAACTAAATTATTTACTAGATCTTCACTTAAACCTAAGGCGCGCAATTCTTTTTTAATTATTTCAGGATCTTTTATAGGTTTGATTTTTAAAAGCAAATCGTTTACGAATATTAATGGTAAATCTGTTTCGGGATACATTCTTGCCGCTCCTGGCATAGGTCTTAAAAATTCTGTTTTTCCATCTGGTAACGCTTGCCTTACCTCTTTTGGTACTCCTTGTAAAGCTAAATTAGCTCTTTGAATGATTGCTTCAAATGCGCGCTTTGCAATTTCCTTTGAAGCTGCTATTAAAATAAAAGAATCTTGTTCTCTTAGCTTTAAATAATTTCTTACCGTTAAAACTTCTTCTTGGGTAACGCCGTATCCTGGAAGCTCATCAGAATGAAACAATCCTCTAACGCCGGATGCGTATTTCGCATATTTTGCAAATTCTGGTCCTAGTTTTCCTTTGAGTAGCCCCGCAAATCCAGGTAAAATTATGCTAAACACCTGCTGATTTTTTAGAATATTGGATTGTGTGTTTTTAAATAAATGAGTCAAATCATAAATTTCTGATTCGACTTTTTTTATTTTTCTTTCATTGAGCGTCTGTTTTATTTCTAGTAAAGAAATTTGCCTTCGAATTTCATTTTCAACTAATTTAGGGATTAATTGTAATTCTTGAACCCCTTTTATTTCTACTCTATTTCCTCCTTCAATTGAAATATTAATATCTTGCCGAATCGTACCAATGCCACGCATTACTTTTCTAGTAGTTCTTAATAAAAGACCAATCTTTTCTGCTGCTTCTTTTACTTGCTCAGGTGTATGACAATCAGGAGCAGTAGAGATTTCTATTAAAGGAATACCAAGTCTATCTAATCTGTAAATTGTAGCTTCTTCTGTTTCTGAAATTTTTCTAGCTGCATCTTCTTCTAGTGCAACAGATTGTAGCCCTATTTTTCCAAAAGAAGTTTCTAACCAGCCATTTAATCCAATTAAAAGTGTTCTTTGAAATCCGGAAACATTAGAACCATCAATTATTGTTTTTCTCATGACTTGTAAATTATCAGGAATTGTGCAGTGAAGCGCTTTGGCTAAAGATAGGGCAATTTCTAAAGCTTCTTTGTTAATTTCTTTGGGCGGTTCTTCATCAAGTTCCACTTGACAAATAGAATCGTTGTACCCTTCGTAAAGAAAATACTTTTTCTTTTTCCTTTCAAATATTGCGGCGGGATCTATTTCGCCTAATTCGCCAGCTAAAGGCCTTAGTTCTCTTTTAATAGTAAAATGCGGAGCATCTTGTCTTATCAAAGAGGGGCAGTTGCAAAATAATTTGTTTGTTGCTAATTGTTGGTGAATTTCTAAGCCTGCTTTTAGCCCGATTTTTTTATAATCAGTTTCCATTTTAATATGTGCTAATAAAGGAAAGTTTGTGGGGTGATACTATTAACTATTTCGCCCGCTAAATTTTTCAACATTAAACTTTTTACTTCGGTCATATTTTTTGTATGCGCCAAAACCCAGCCTAATTTAACATAGGCAGTTTCTGCTAACATATTTTCTAAAAAGGTTATTCCTGCATCCAAAAGCCTTCTTCCTGTCGAATAAACATAAGGGTCTAATCTGCCATAGATACACTGCGGAGTAAAACCAACAAACATTCCGTTTTCTATTGATTTTTTCAGTGCTAAAAACCAATTTTTTGGCTGGCTTAAATTTGTACTTACATGACCCAAGCCTGTTGCTTCTATTATGATGCCTCTGTATTTTTTTTCTAAAAAATATTCTAATATTTCCGGGTCTGCTCCGGGAAAATATTTTAATAAAGCAATTTTTGGTTCGAATGAAACATCTGCAATAACTTTTTGCTCAGTTCTAGTTTTGAAATTTTTATTAAGAATTTCAAATTTTCCATCTGGCCAAATTTTTGCTATTGGCAATTCATTAATAGGTCTGAAGGTATCGCGTCTGCTTGTATGCATTTTGCGTACATTAGTTCCTCTTATTGCAAAACAATAATTGTCTTCCGACGTAGCGTGCATTACGGTTGCAACTTCGGCTATGTTGGATTTTGTGAATTGCCCAGCACAAATTAAATTTAAACCTCCATCGAAACTTCCCCTATCAGAACTTCTCTGCCCGCCGACTAACGCTACAGGTTTATTTAGATTTCTTAACATGAAAGAAAGGGCTGCAGAAGTATAGTGTAAAGTATCTGTTCCGTGTGTAATTATTATGCCTTTTATTTCGTCATTATTAAGTTCTTTTGCTGCTAATTTGGCAATTTTTTGCCATTCAACCCAAGTCATATCTTCTGACCAAATTGAAAAAGGCTGTAAAATTGATTTTATATTAACCACATCTAAAAGCTCTGGTGTGGAAAGAAGTAACTCTTCTGGTTTTGTTAATGGTTCTACTCCACCCGTAATATAATCAACCTTACTAGTAATAGTGCCACCGGTTGCGATTAAAGATACATAGGGGATTTCTTTTTTAATTGGTGGGCGAATTTTAATTTGTTTTGATATTTTTGCAGATTTTATTTTTTTAATGGAAACATCTTTAGTCAATTTAATACCAATATTATAACCAGAATTTAATTTTAAAATCAAAATATCTTTTAAGTTTTCAGGGGATGGCATCACCAACCCTTCATAACTTTCTTTATTCGTTTTGACTAAAACTCTGTCGCCTATAGAAAAATTTTGAAATTTGGCCATTACTTATCTAAAAGAAATTTGCAATTTTTAACTTTTTTCTTATCGAATTTCCATGAGAAATTTTTAAAAAGTGCAATATTTCCTTTAAAAATTTTATAAATTTTGAAACCTAAAAACAACCCGCGGAAAGCGCATCCATCACAATATAGTATTTACACATGGATTTCGACTGAATTTCTTATGGAAAAAACGAATAACTACGCCATTGTTTACTTCAGTATACAAAAGCTTTTATAAACTCCGTTACAAATATGAAACAGCAAACCAAAATTAAAACAAAGGAGGTAAGTGGGAGCTTTAAGCTACCACTTAAGCTAGCCATGGAATTTATCGTACAAGATGCATTAAAAGCTGCTGCAACAAAAAAAGAAGACGATCTTTTGGTAGGAAGTGCCAATATAAAAGTAATTGGTGTTGGTGGAGCCGGAATTAATATGGCAGATTGGCTCTACAACAAAGGCGTAAAAGGTGCAGAAATCATTGCTGTTAACACTGATAAATTGCACCTAGATAATAGAAACGCAGACAAAAAAATACTTATTGGAAGAGAATTAACGAGAGGTCTTGGTTGCGGCGGAATGCCTGAAAAAGGTCACGAAGCAGCAAAAGAAAATATTTCTGAAATTAAAGAAGCGTTAAGAGGCGCAGACATGGTTTTCGTATGCGCAGGCATGGGAGGAGGCACAGGTACTGGCGCAGCTCCTGTCGTAGCCCAAGTAGCTAAAGAAAATGGCTCCATAGTCATAGGCGTAGTTACAATGCCATGGAGCATTGAAAAAGCCAGAATAGACAAGGCAGAATTTGGATTAAAACAATTAAGACAAGTAGCAGATACTGTTGTTGTAATAGATAATAACAGATTATCTGATATTGCGGGAAACTTACCAATACAACAATCATTTGCTGTGGCAAATGAAATTGTAGCAACAATGATTAAATCAATCGTTGAAATAATTGCAGTTCCAAGCTTAATCAATTTAGATTATGCAGATGTCAAAGCGATAATGACAAATGGCGGAGTTTCGGTTATTGGTTTTGGAGAATCGGATACAGAAAATCGAGTTGAAGAATCAGTTCACCGAGCATTAGCAAACCCATTGTTAGATGTTAAATACGATGGTGCAACAGGTGCGATCATTCACATAACCGGTGGTCCGGATATGACTTTAGACGAAGCTGAAAAAATTGGAGAATTAATAACTGCAAGCATGGATCCTGACGCAAATGTTATTTGGGGCGCTAGAATAGACCCTAAAATGACTGGTAAAATAAGAGTAATGACAATTATAGCAGGTGTAAAATCGCCATATGTAATCGGTAAACCAACTTATTCTGCTTCGAAAAGTGCAGAATTTAGTAAAGAACTGGGTTTAGAAGTATTGCGCTAAACTGACAGAAACAAAGGAGGTAAACCTTGAAGAGCCCCTCGCGGGCTCTTTATATTCTCTCCCTCCCACAGCACCTCCAAGAATTGGAGAGTTTAAAGCAGCCCAACTTTCTGGGCTGCTTTTATTTTTTTAAAAAAATAATTACTTTTTACTCTTTAAAAGTTTCTTTGCTTTTTTTTCTAAAACTTCGCCAATTCGCACTTTGGTTGATGTTGGACGATCTGGAAATAAAATTCCTGCTATTGTTTCTTTACGTTTGCTAATAAATGATTTCCACTCTTCAAAATATGTTAAATCTTCAATCCCCAATTTCTTTAAAAACTTGGGCTTTTCTGCGGGGTATCCTAAAGGTATTATTGCGTGTATTCTTACGGAATCTGGAATTTTTAACAATCTTCTAAGCCTAAATTCTGTAAAAGATCCTACAAATGTGCTTCCAATCCCAAAATTCCACGCTGCAAGGATTAAATTTTCTGCTGCAAGAGCAGCGTTTTGATAATCAAAAATTTCTGCTCCTCGTTTACCATACTCCTGCTCTAATAACTGCACTTCTGAACAAATCAAGATTATTGTTGGAGCAGATGCAAGCCAATCTTGATTTAATGCCGCCTTTGCAATTTCCTTTTTCTTTGCCTCGTCTTCGATTATGAGGAACCTCCAATTTTGGAGTCCTCCTGCACAAGGTGCGGAATTTGCGGCGTTTAAAATTTCATATAAAATCTCTTCCGGTATTTTATCCGATTTAAAATTCCGGATCGATCTACGCGTGGATATGCAGGTTAAAATGTCCATTTATTTTTTTACAAATTATGAAATATAAAATTTATGTTTTGCAATTTGATTTTTAAAATCGAAGAAGTGCTAAAATCGTAAAAAATTTTAAAAATGTAGTTAAATAAGTTATTAAAATATTATTTGGTATAAAAATTAACATGACAAAAAATTTTATTCAAGTAATAACAACAGAAAGTCATCCGATATATAACGCTCGTGGTTTTGATTTGTTCATTACAATTAATGAAATTAATATTAGAATAGACCCATCTAAAAAGTTTTATGATTGTTGCCAAAATAAAGAAAAAGAATTCGCTAGGCAAAAAAAATATTGGAAAGATACAAAAATGCTAATTATAACACATTTTCATAACGACCACTCAAGTGGATTAGACTTACTTGAATGGATAACTCTAGAGGAGTTAAGAGATTTCCATGCTTTTTTTCCTTCATCGAATTTAACAAACAATTTTAATGAAAAATCTAAAGAAAGACTTGAATTATTAACAGAAAAAGCAGCCAGTATAAATTCAATTGGAAATTACTATTACACCAAAATTAAAGATATTGAAATAGAACTAAGAGAATTTAGACATAGTTGTTATAAAGGCTTTGATTTGGGCAATATACTGATGTGCTATTTTAATGATCTAAACACAAATAATGATATAATTGTAAGTTCGGACGTCGCTGGACCTGAATATAGAGATGCGGCAAAATGGATAATAAATAAAGACCCCAAACTTTTGATTTTAGACGGACCTTATTTTGGGATAGTTAATGTTTTAACAAGGAATAAAAATATAAGATACAAAGCTGTGAGATCTTTAGAAAAAGCATTCGAAAATTTATTAATGATTTTAGGCCAAACACACAGATTAGAAAAAATCTTACTTTGCCATCATTTTGCAAGAAATGGAAAAGACGTTCTAGAAATGTATAATAGATATGAAGACAAATTTAAATTAAAAAAGAATGAGATAAATAAACTGTACGATGAGGTGTTTAATAAAGCAGACGATTATGGCATTAATTTGCTTACACCAATGACAGATTTTATAAGATTAAAATAAAGCTACATTGCACAAAGTTCGTTTGGTTTTGTACAAATACCCATTAAAGGATTGCAGCAAGTTGTACCTGGCGAACACACAATGTCACCACAACGTTCCCTAGTTAAATCGCAACAAATCAGATATTCTGATTTGCAATCAGGACATCTTGGCGTCAAAGTGTAAAATTCACAAGGATACTTTTGCGACAATTGTACAAAAACTTTAGTTGCTGCATCTTTATTTTTTATAAACCCAGTACAAAAATTTTTTTCGGTGGTTACTGCACCGTTTATAATTCTTGTTCCGTCAAATATGGCGCTTGCCAATATAACAATAAACGTAGCTGCTAATATAATATAAACGTATTTTTCGGTGGCCATGTTTAAATAAAAGAAAGAAGAATTTATAAAGATTATTAAAGGTCTACATTTGTTTTAGAATGCCCATAGAAATTGAAAAAACAGAGTACAAAGATGAATATTTAAAACAAATATTGCATCCTCTGATTAGCACGTGGTTTTTTAATAAATTCAAAACTTTTAGCCTTGCCCAAAGAAAAGCCATCCCCAACATACATAAAAATGAAAATACCTTAATTTCTGCACCAACTGGTTCTGGTAAAACTTTTGGAGCATTTTTGACTATTTTATCCGAACTTATTAGCTTAGCAGAAAAAGGACAACTCGAGAATAAAACATATTGTGTTTATTGTTCACCACTTAAAGCGCTGAATAGGGATATTCAAAAAAATTTACTCGAGCCATTAAAAGATATTGAAAAAACAGCAAATAAAAATTTTGGAATAAGGGTTTTAGTTAGAACAGAAGACACCACACAAACAGAACGCACAAAAATGCTAAAAGAAGCACCACATATTTTAATAACTACTCCAGAAACCCTTGCAATCTTATTAGTTGCACCGAAATTTAGAAATTTATTAAAAGATGTCAGATGGGTTATAATCGACGAAATACATGCTTTTGCTTCGAATAAAAGAGGAGCGCATTTAAGTATTTCTTTAGAAAGGCTACAAAACTTGGCTGGGCCGTTTGTGAGAATAGGTCTCTCAGCAACAATTCAACCATTAGAACTTGTTGCAAAATTTTTGGTAGGTTTAGAAAATGAGAATGTGCGAAGTTGTAAAATAATAGATGCGCAATTTGATAAAAGAATGGACATTAAAGTACTTTGTCCTGTTAAAGACATTATGAAAGTTAGTGAAAAACAACTAGAAAATTCAACATATGAATTAATTCATAAATTAATTCAAAGTCATAAAACAACGTTAATATTTACAAACACCAGGGCGGCCACAGAGCGAGTTGTTTACAATCTAAAACAAAAATATGCGCAATTCTATAATGAAAATATCGAAGCGCACCATTCGTCATTATCAAAAGATTTACGAATACTAACTGAAAATAAATTAAAAGCTGGTGATCTGAAAGTTGTTGTTTCTTCAACATCATTAGAATTGGGCATAGATGTAGGAAGTATAGATTGTGTCATATTACTTGGCTCGCCAAAATCCATCTCTCGGGCTGTTCAAAGAATAGGCAGAAGCGGTCATAATTTAAATGACACGATAAAAGGGTATATCATTGCAACAGACAGAGACGATTTGGTTGAAGATTTGTTAATAGCGAAATGCGCTTTAGAAAAAGAAATAGATAGTATAAACATTATCGAGAATGCGCTTGATGTTTTGGCGCAACATATTTTTGGTATGGCTATAGAAGAAAAACAGCACATAGAAACACTTTACGTTACAATCAAAAGAAGCTATTGCTACAGAAATTTATCTAAAGAGGATTTCATTTCTGTAATAAAATATTTAGCAGGAGATTATTCCGAGTTAGAGTATCAAAAAGTTTTTGCTAAAATTTGGTATGATGCAAAAACAGGATTTATTGGCAGAAGATCAAAATTAGCCAGAGTTATTTACTCGACAAATATAGGTACAATTCCAGATGAATCTTTTATTTTGGTCAAGCAAGGAGACAGAGTAGTTGGAAAAATTGATGAAGAATTTTTAGAAAGGCTCAAAAAGAACGATATATTTGTATTAGGCGGCCAAACATATAAATTTATGTTTTCCCGCGGAATGGTTGCACAAGTAGAAGAAGTTTCTGGTAAAACGCCTACAATTCCAAGTTGGTATTCTGAGATGTTGCCTCTGAGTTTTGAAGTTGCAAATGAAATTTCTATTTTCAGACGTTTGATAGAGGAGAAATTTAATAGATATGTTGAAAAAGAAGAAATAATTAAATTCATTAGCACATATTTGCATGTAAAGGAAGAGACTGCAAATTCGGTCTATAGCTATTTTAAAGAGCAATGGGAATACGCAGAACTGCCAACAGATAAAAAATTGTTGATAGAAAATTTAGTTTTTGATAATAAACACTACATAATATTTCATGCTTGTTTTGGTAGAAAAGTAAATGATGCATTATCAAGAGCAATTGCATATGTCGCAGCAAAATTATTTCATACAAATATTTTAGTTTCTGTAACAGATCAAAATTTTTATTTGGTATCTAAGAGAAAATTGAATACGAATCAAATTTTAGATCAAATGAAAAAAGAAAACTTATGCGAATTACTAAAATTAGCGATAGATAATACAGACATTTTTAAAAGAAGATTTCGCCATTGTGCAGGAAGAAGTTTATTAATAATCAGAAACTACAAAGGGCATAAAAAATCGGTTGGCAGGCAACAAGTATCTTCTCAAATTTTAATTAACGCATGTAAACGATCTAGCAAAGATTTTCCAATTTTACAAGAAGCATATAGAGAAGTTTTATACGATTTGATGGATTTGCATAGAGCTCAAGAAATTTTAAATAAAATTAAAAATGGCGAAATAAGAATAAAACAAATAGAGACTTTGCTTCCAAGTCCATTTGCTTTAAATTTAATTGCAAGAGGATATAGTGATTTGATTAAAGCAGAAGATAGATTAGAGTTTATTAAAAAGGTACATACTTTAGTGTTAGCAAAAATTAATCAAAATGGTGGAAATAGATAAAGGAGTAGAAATTTGCGATTTGGGTCTGTGGATTCCTAAATATTCAATTTTAGCATTTGCAGATTTTCATTTAGGGTATAATTTTTCTCTCATAGAAAAAGGAATTTATGTTCCTCAAAATCAAATTAAAGATACTTTAGAGCGTTTAGAAAAAACGTTCAGATTATTAAATAAAAAACCTAAAAAAATAATTTTACTTGGAGATCTTAAGCACGATTTCGGCAATTTGCCATTTGAAGTTTATAGAGAAATTCAGAGATTTATTTCTTTTCTTTTAAAATGGTGTGAAGAGATTATTTTAATAAAAGGAAATCATGATACGACAGTTCCAAAATATGTAAAAATTAAAAAATTTTACAAATTTAAAGAATTTTTATTTTGTCATGGAGATGTTCTTCCGGATAAAACTTTGCTTAAAAACATAAAAACCATAATTATGGGCCACTTGCATCCCACAGTTACATTAACAGATGATTTTGTTTCAGAAAAAGTCAAGGTTTTTGTTAAAAGCAAATATAAATTTAAAACTTTAATCATTTTACCTGCGTTTAACTTAATAACCGAAGGCGCCGGTTTTTACGAAAATGTTGCTTGCCCTTTTATTAAAAATTTAGAGAGCGAGATTTGGGCGATCCCTGAATTTAACACGCCGCTATATTTTGGTAAACAATCAAATTTAATTAAAATTTAGCATAAATTTTCTTTGCTAAATCCAATAAAAAGTTTTTGTCTGCCATTATATTTTTAGAGTCATATTTGCCATTATTATTATAATAGGCTAAATAAACAAGTTTTCTATCCGAAGTGAAATAGAGTAAAAGTACAGGTTTTGAATCTTTTGGCTTATAGATTCCAACTGCTCCGCTATCGCCAAGAGAAATGGATTGCTGCTCGACCCAAACTAATGGGTGCGAAAAATCTTTTTCTCCGAATGCCAAATCTTCTTTAGTTTTATACTCTCTAATCCACATATAGAGATCTTCTTTGTCTTTTTTATAATGCCAGATTGCCGCATCACTAACGTTTTGCAAAATAAAGTCTTTTTTGACATCTACAGGTATTTCTAAAAAAGAAAGTTTGGCTTCTACGAGCTTCCAATCTTTTAAATCGGTAGTAATTGCATATACTCCTAATCCGGTTAAAGAATTATTTGGAAGCTTATAAAAATAAAAAATTATTAAGAAAATAATAAAAGCTGTAAATACAGAAGATAATAAAACTAATTTTTTTAGCTTGGTTTTGTTTTCTTTTCTATTTTTTGCTTCAATTTTATCAGCTTCAAAAGTTTTAGACGTGGGCGGTTTTTCTTCCATGTTATTTTTAAGCTTTGAAAAGGTATAAAAAACTTTATATTCAAAAATAAAAAATTTTTTCAATGCCAGAAGATATTAAAAATTTGGCGGAGCGCTTTGCTTTAGCAAACGCAGTTTCTTTTAACGGAAAAGCGCAAATAGGTGCAGTAATAGGGAAAATTTTAGCTGAGAAACCGGAACTAAAACTAAAAATCAAAGAGATTTCAAAACAAATTTCTGAAATAGTTTCTGAAATAAACAAACTTTCATTAGATGAGCAAAAGAAGAGGCTGGAAAAAACTTGGCCCGACTATTTTGCACCAAAACCTAAAATAAAAGAAGAAAAAACTTTGAAACCACTACCATTTGCCGAACATGGTAAAGTAGTTATGCGCGTAGAGCCTTCTCCTTCTGGCGCTTTACAAATAGGCAATGCATTTGTAATTTGCATAAATTCTGCTTATTGCAAACTATATAATGGAAGATTTATAATAAGAATTTCCGATACAGATATAGATAAAATAGATCCAGAATCTTATGATCTCATAATTTATGATTCTAAGTGGCTTACAAAAAACGGCGTTGATGAATTTTACATACAATCAGATAGAATGGAAATATATTACAAATGGGCCAAAATTCTCTTAGAAAAACAACACGCATATGTTTGTACTTGTAAATCTGAAGAATGGCACGAACTGATGCTTAAAGGGCAAGCGTGCCCTTGTAGAAATTTAGAAGTTAAAGAACAACTAAAGCGCTGGGAGGGAATGCTAAATGGAAAAATTCCGGAAGGAGGGGCTGTTTTACGAATTAAAACAGACCTTTCTCATCCTAATCCAGCAATAAGAGATTGGGCCGCCTTAAGGATAAAAGAAGCACCGCACCCAAGACAGGGAAAAAAATACCGGGTTTGGCCATTGATGAATTTTGCTGTTGCAATAGATGATTATGAAATGGGTATAACACATTGCATAAGAGGAAAAGACCATATGGATAATGAAAAAAAGCAAAAATATATTTATGATTATTTGGGTTGGAAAATGCCTTATCATTTATACGAAGGCAGAATTAATTTTATAGGCTTTGAAGTTTCTAAATCTAAAACAAAAAAGAAAATAGAAAGTGGAGAATACGTTGGTTGGGATGATCCTAGACTTCCTTTTATACCTGCATTAAGGAAAAGAGGCTATGTTCCAGAGGCATTTACTAAATGGGCTATAGAAATAGGAATAAGCGAATCCGATAAACTAATTAGTGCAGACGATTTTTATAAAATTTTTAACGCCATAAACAGAAGCATCATAGATCCTATTGCAAACAGATATTGGTTTGTGCCAGAACCAATTAAAATAAGCGTCAATCCAAAACCAAATTTAAAAAATATAGACGTGGCGCTTCATCCAAATAAAAAAGAAACTCGAAAAATAAATATAGGTAAAAATTTCTTTATTAGTAAAAAAGACTTTGAAGAGTTTTCAAATAAAGAAGTAAGATTAATGCATTTGTGCAATATTTTGTTGGATAAAAAGAGAAGGGCAAAATTAACCTCTTTAGAAAACAAAGATATTCCAAAAATACAATGGCTTTCTGATGATTATGTTAAAGCAGAAATAGTAATGCCGGATAATAGTAAAATAAAAGGAATTGCAGAAAGCAATGTCTTTTCTCTTCCAGTTGGCGAAATTATACAATTTGAAAGATTCGGTTTTGTTAGATTAGACCAAAAAAAGAAAGACAAAGTAATTTTTTATTTTGCCCACAAATAAAAAAAGCGAGCTATAAAAAATATGATAGCTTAGCTTTAAAAATTAATAAAAATTGAAAATTTTAAGAAACAATAAGCGCTATTAAAAACCCTATTATAAATCCAACTAATACACCCTGGATAAACTCTTTTAATCCGTATTCGATTTCTGCTTCCCTTTCAATTCCTTTTGTAAGCTCTTCAAATAATTTTCTTTTAGCCATTTTTTCACCTCTTTCGACCTTTGCCAGGCATGGCTTCTTTTAACTCTATGTGTCCTAAAGCTAATAGTACTGCGCCAAGGCCAAAGAATAAAGGTATGACAAGCAATTCTTTGCCAGATGGCAAAGGAACATTTGCAAGAAGCATTCTTAACGCACCCAATAGAGTCGCGTAAAAACCAAAACCGAGCCACGTAGCGCCTACAAAAATTAAAAACAGACCGATTATTTCGTAATGTCTTAAATTTGTTTTTGCCATTGATTAAATTTTAAGATTTTATATTTAAATTTGAGTAATCGAAAATAAGTGGTAAGTGGGGCTGCCAGGATTTGAACCTGGATTGTCGGTGCCCAAGACCGAAGTCCTAACCAAGTTAGACTACAGCCCCAAAAGTTTTTTATTTAAAGTTATTTTTAAGTTTTATTATGGCCATTACACTTATAAATTTTTTATTGTTTTTAAGTAGCCTGTTCGCTCTAGGTTTTTTTGGTCAATTAGTAGTATCCTCTCTTGTAAAAGTAGCTACATTTTTAAAATTAAAAGAGTTTACCGCAGCTTTTATCTTAATAGCTTTTGCTACAACACTGCCAGAACTTTTCTTTGGTGTTTTTTCTGCTTTAAATGGCGTACCAGAACTTTCTTTAGGTAACGTGGTTGGAACTGTTTTGGTAAATTTATGTTTAATAGGAGGAGTTGCAACTTTGTTAAGCAAAAACATTACTTTTAGCGAAAAACAAATACGCAAAGATTTTTGGATTTGTTTTGGAATTGTTTTGATTCCTGTTGTTTTGCTTATAGATGGGGTATTGGGAAGATTAGATGGCTTTATTTTGATAGCGGTCTTTATTGGCTATTTAAGCTATCTTATCTCTAAAAGAAAAAAAGAAAGAGCAAATTTTAAAAATAGCATAACTAAAATGCAATTTGTAATAGCGACTTTTCTTTTAGTAATAGGATTTTTAATGATTTATTTTTCAGCAGAATACCTAGTAAGATTTAGCGAATTAATCATAAAAGAATTGGGTTGGTCGGAGTTTTTCTTTAGTTTAATTATCATTGCTATAGGCACTTCAATACCAGAATTAACTTTTGCATCAGTCGCAGCTTTAAAAGGTCATGGTCAGATGGCTATTGGAGACTTACTTGGTGCAGTAATATTTGATTTTGGACTTATTTTAGGCGTTACAGCTATAATCAAACCCATAAAAATTCTTTTCTCGTCTATTTTAATTGATCTTATATTTATGATATTTGCGGTGTTCTTTTTTGTAATTCTTGCGCAATCAGGCAAAAAGCTAACATGGACGGAAGGAATTGCACTAATATTTTATTATGTGCTTTTCTTGATAGTTGTGTTTTCTCTGAAATAAATGCGCCAGCCGGGATTCGCACCCGGGTTTTACGCTTGGCAAGCGCATGTCCTACTACTAGACTACTGGCGCATTTTTTTAATTAAATTTTATCTTTAAAAAATTTAGCGATGGTTTTTTAAATAACTAATTGCAAATTATTCTAACATGGCCAATAAAAACCCGCTTCACGCCGCAATTGTTGAATCTTTATTAAAAAAAGCGCAGGAAAAAGAGGCTCCAACAGAGCCCGAAAGACCGTCCAACCAAGACCCAAAACAAATTGAAGAACTTGTGAAACAATTGAAGGCACAAACAGCTGCGAAAAGAGTGAAATAAAATAATAAACATCAAAATATTTAAAAATCTACACTATTATTTTATCCCCATTTTTAGGGGCTATAGCATTTATGCCGAATCTAGATTTTATTTCGGTTGCAAATTTTTCACAATAATCCCCATGCATACAAATCACTTTTTCAGGCGAAACTTTTTGAACAAATTTTAATAATTCGGATCTGCCTGCATGCGCCGAAAAATCAAAAGATAAAATTTTCATTTTCACTTTCAAATTTATTGCTCCAATCGTATATTGTCCTGTATCTAACAAGTATCTTCCTGCAGTTCTTGGAATTTGATATCCAGTAAAGATAATTGCGCAATCGTCCCTATTATAAAGTTGTTTCATATAGTGTACGATTGGACCACCTTCCATAGCAGCTCCTGTAGTCAAAATAACGCAAGGTTCTTGAATCGCATTATTACGCTCTTCATTTTCAAATAAAGGTATTGCATTTTCTACTGCGTCATGCAATTTTTTAGAATTTCGAACAAATTCGGGATGAGCTAAAGCTATATTTGTAGCACTTTTAGCCATACCATCTAAATAAACTGGCCAATTTGCACCAAATTGGTCCAAAATCATAAGAATTTCTGCCGCACGAATTGCATAAACTGGCAAAAGGGCTATACCGCCAGATTCAACCGTCTGCCTAATTGCTTCATATAAATTTTTTTCAGATTCTTCTCTAGATGGATGCTCTTTACTTCCATAAGTACATTCCATAACTGCAACATCAATATCTTTCGCATCAAACCTTGCGCCACACACTAATCGGGTTGGATCAAGTTTAAAATCGCCAGTATAAAGAATTTTTTTATATTTGTTTTTATCTTTATATTTTAAAACAAAAATACAACTGCCAGGCATATGCCCTGCATCCCAAATTTCGATGGACGTCTTTGAGCTGAGAGAAATTTCATCCCCGTAAGAAATTTTTTTAAGAGCTTTTTTAAGATTTATAATATCCGTAGGAGAATATTTAGTTTGTTGACCTTTGAGTTTTAATATTTTTAAAGAATCTCTTAACAAAAGATCTGCATAATCTATAGTTGGAGAAGTCGCATATACGTTGCAACGCGTGTTTTTATATAAAACTGCTGAATTTCCTAAATGATCTAAATGGCCGTGTGTTAATAACGCATCAGTAACTGTTGCCTTTGGCCAAGCAGGATTTTCTCCTGTTTCAACCTTAACCCCGTAGTCAAAAATAACCCCTTTATCTGTTTTTACAAAGAGCGCGTTTCTACCTACTTCTCTGAATCCGCCCAAGCAAAATAAATCCATGCTTACTTTTTCGTTTTTTTACTTTCGGTATTTTCTAATTTTGTTATATCAATACCTAACTTTTGTAATGCGTCCACATGCGCTTTTATTAAAGTATCAACAATACCAACCAAACGCACGAGCTCTTGTCTCTCTTTAATCAAAGTACTTATTGCTCCTTTATGAAATCCTATTTCTTCTTCTTTTGCCATGTATTGAATTAGGTTAATTTGTTTATAAATTAATCGCCCCCTAAAAATTTTTAAAGCCGAAATAAATTTTAAGACTAATGGTTGATTTTAAAAGCAAACTATTGGCGATAGAAAGTGTTTTATTTTTAGCAGTACAAGGTTTAGCTTTATTTGCTGCTAATCAATTTCTACTACGGAAAGAAATTGCCATCCCATCTGCTGAAGGTGGGTTTTTTAGATTGTTGCAAATACTAATTGCTTTTATAATAGCTATGATTCTTTTTATTTTAGCATTAAAATTTTTAAAAGGCCCAATAAGTTTTGGATTTTTCTTTTCACTTATATTATTAATAGGTATGCATACCATGCTTACATCTATTTTACCAAGTATTGTCGCAATGATAATAGCAATTGGACTTCTTTTAGTGAGATGGAAATGGCCAAATGTGGTAACTCATAATTTCACAATAATTTTAGGCGTGGCTGGTATTTCAGCATACTTAGGTTTAAATTTAAGGCCTTGGCCAGAAGTCATTCTGCTTTTACTTGGTCTTTCCCTTTATGATTTTATAGCAGTCTTTAAAACTAACATAATGCTTAATTTTTTTAAAAATCTCTTAAAAAAAGGTACACCATTAGCAATAATCGTACCTGAAAAAACAACTTCGTTGGCAACAAATGTGCAAAAAGTTTCTGCAAAAAAATTGAAAGAAAAAGATAAAAAAGTATTAATGTTAGGTACAGGAGATTTGGCATTCCCAGCCTTATTTGTTGTTTCAGCATATGCCATAAACGGCGTAATCCCTGCAATAGCAATTGTAATAGGGTCTATGTTTGGTCTATGCGGAAATCATTATCTTTTAACAATTAAAAAATTTAGATTTATCCCTGCACTACCTTTATTAGCTTTTTCAAGCATAATCGCATATTTAATTGCGATTATGATTTAATAATAGAATATATAGATTTATTCAACAAAAAAATCTTCTTGCGGCAAAGGTTGTTGCAATAGCCCTTTTTCTCGTAAATATTCTGTAGCTAAAATCCAATAAATCAAGCCCAAAGAGCGCGAACCTTTGTTATTACAAGGAATTATAAAGTCCACATTTTCAGCTACATTGTTTGTATCGCAAAGAGCTATAACAGGAACACCTGCTAAAACTGCATCATGTATCGCATTTTTATCTGGTAAAGGATCGGTTACTAAAATTATTTTTGGTTCAAAGTAATTTTCTAAATCTAAATTTGTAATGATGCCTGCTGGATATCTGCCCGTATAAAATTTGGCTCCGGTATATTTTCCAAAAGCTCGTACTGCTTTCCAGCCGTTTTCTCTTCTACAAACCACTAATATTTCTTCTGGCGAATATTTTGACAAAATCTTTACTGCCAATCTTAACCTCTTATCAATTTCGTTTAAATTTAATGTGCATAATCCTTGAGTATTAATTTTATAGATAAAAGGTAGCATATCTTTTGTTTTAATTTTCGTTCCTATGTAAACTCCTGCAGCTAGATATTGCTCTATTGGGACGAGTAACTTTGTTTCGTTAATATCTGCTTCGGGCATATGAAAAAGCTAAAAGAAATGCATTTTTTAAACCTTTCCCTCAGCCGTAACCCGGCTGGCGTGTTGTATGTCTCGCTATCGCTCGAGCATACGTTCTTACGAAATTAAGTGGCAAGGCCGTAACCCGGCTGGCGTGTTGTATGTCTCGCTATCGCTCGAGCATACGTTCTTACGAAATTAAGTGGCAAGGCCGTAACCCGGCTGGCGTGTTGTATGTCTCGCTATC
>JAWAPU010000005.1:0-19208 GCA_038894275.1 Candidatus Nanoarchaeia archaeon
AAGTGGCAAGGCCGTAACCCGGCTGGCGTGTTGTATGTCTCGCTATCGCTCGAGCATACGTTCTTACGAAATTAAGTGGCAAGGCCGTAACCCGGCTGGCGTGTTGTATGTCTCGCTATCGAGATACTTGGTAAATTTTAAATATGCTCTTCTTAATTAAAAATAATGGCTAAAGTAGAAAAAAAAGAGCTAATTGGACTCGCGAAATTTTCTCAAAAATTGCAAAAAGAAATACAACAAATTTATTCGCTTGGTATGGCTATCGAAGAGTTAAAAGTAAAAGCTGAAAAAATTGAAAAACTCCGAGAAAATCTTCCAATTGAAAAACAAGCAATCTACTCAAAGCAAATTTCGCTCTTAAACGATATAGTTGCAAAGAATGAAAATGATTTCAAGAAAATCATACATGAAGCGCGTAAAACTTTAGAAGAAATAAATAAAGTTTTATATACTCTTTAAGTAATATAATCGCCTCGGTAGCTCAGTGGTAGAGCGTTCCCTTGGTAAGGGAAAGGTCGTGTGTTCAATCCACACCCGAGGCACTTTTTTATTCTATAAAAAGTCCTGGTTTCCCAGGTTTTGCTTTTTGTGCTTTGTTTTGTGGATCGTAACGAGAAGGATCATTATTAGCAAAAACAGCAACTTTAATTTTGAATTCTTTTTCTAAAAAAGCCAAATTTTCTTTGTAGAATTTCAATTCTTTAGGTATGACGTAAATATACAAATTACTTACTTCTTTATTTACAAGTTTTAAAATTTGTTCGATATCTGTAATCAATTGTGAAATTACTTTCTCATTATTTTCTAATTTTTCAGATACCGCTTTTTTATTTACTTTTGGCCATTTTTGCGTTGAAACTAGTTTTTTATTTCCTAACTTGGCCCATAATTCTTCTGCTACGTGTGGAACAATAGGTGAAATAGCAATAAGCCAATCTTTCAATACTTTTTTTACAATTGCTTTATTATTTCCTCCTCTTCTTAAATACCATTGTAGATCCTTTACAAATTCAAAAAGCAAAATATTTGCAACTTCTCTAAATTTATAAATTTCAAAATTCTGATTTACTTCGTCTAATTTTTTATTCCATGAAGAAAGCAACCATTTATCCAAGTTGCTTTTTTTGTTAGAAATATTAGTCAAATTTTCAAATAAAACAAACAAATGTTCTAAATGTTTTTGATATTTATAAACTGCATCTTCATCCCATTCCACGTCTTCAAATGGAGAAGCTGAATGGGTATAAAATAATCGCAACGCATCTGCTCCGTAAATCTCAAGCAAATTGCTTATGGGTTGTGCACCTCCTTTTGATTTGCTTATTTTAGTTCCTCCTTTTCCAATTGTCCACCAATAACTAAAAATTCCTTTGGGCCAATGCTCAGGTTTTAAAATCGCTAAATGGTTAAAAATAAATACTGGAAAATGAACAGTTTGGTGTTCCTTTCCACCTATATTCAAATCTAAAGGATACCAATACAAAAATTCTTCTCGGATTTCTTTCCAAATATTATTTTTTGGTTCGCCAAGTCCTAAAAATACATAATTAAAAAAGTCTTCGGTCAAATCTTCTAATTTTATTTTTTTTGCATTTGTATATTTAGCTATTGCGTACATCATTGGGTAAAGAGTAGAATCTGAAATTGGTTCGATTATCCAATTTGAATCGAATGGTAATTTTGTACCTATCCAATTACCAACTCTTGCGCAAGGTCTATCTTGGAACCAATCAATTATATTTGGCAAATTTTTTTGAAAACTTTCGGGCAAAATAGTCATTTTAGAAACATATTCTTTTGTTTTGTCTTTAAGTTTTTTGTCAGAATATTTAATAAACCACTGATCTGGAATTTTTTTAATAAAAACTCTCGCGCCACATCTACAAAGTACCTCTTCCGATAAATCATAAAAAATATCTGCTAATCTCTTTGAAACCAAATCAGATTTGATTTTTTCTTTTGCTTTAGCAACTGGCCAGCCTGCAAATTCTTTGATCGTGCCTAGCATTAAACCTTTATGATATCCAGCAGAATAAACTTCTTCGGTCGCTTCTTTTAATAAAGGATCCTTAGATGTTTTGATATTTTTTTCTTCGCAAATAATTTTAGCAGGCAATTCGCCATAACCAGGAGTTGAAATTATTGGGATCGGTTTTAATTCTGCTATATTATATTTTTTTGTTAAATTTTTGTCTTCTTGTAATTCTTTTAGCGCAATGTAATCGTAAGGGGCATCGGAAGGGACAGACATCACAATTCCTGTACCTACATCTGCTTTAACAAACTCTGCGGGCAATATGGGTATTTCTTTATTAATACTTGGCGCAAACGCTTTTTTTCCTAAGAGCTCTTCTGCTTTAACTTTACCAACAAAAGCCACCTCTTCTTTTTGATGTGCTATTTTCTCGCCAAATTCGTGGCTTGCTATCCAAATTTCTCTGCCAACTCTAAATTTTTCATAATCAATATTTGGATTTATCCAAATATTTGTTAAACCGAAAATTGTCTCCGGACGTAAAGTTGCCGCGACTAAATAATAGTCCCCAAATTTAAATTTTATTAAAGTAAATTCTAATTTTTCAGCATTTCCTCCTTTAGAAATATCGGTTTCTGAAGGGTCTATAGCCACTGGTCCATGCACAGGACAAAAAGTAGCATAATAATTTCCTTGGTATAAAAGATCATTTTGCTTTAGTTTCTTAAATTGCCAAGAAATAAAAGCGGCGTAATCTGGCCAAGATGTGCAAATTAATCTGTTCCAATCACAAATAAAACCAAGAGCCCTCCAATGCTTAACATAAGTTTTTGTAAAATAATCAATAACTTCTTTTGGTTCGACCATGTGTTTAATATCATCTTCAGTAGCACCATTTCTTTTTAAATAATCCAACCAATCTTTGTCGCCTTTTTGTACTTTTAATGCAAATGCATACACTATATTTCCAGAAGCGTGAACACCAACTGGAAAAAGAACGTTAAAATTTTTTGCTCGCTTGTACCTAGCTATAATATCTGTATAGGTGTAACCACGCATATGTCCTACATGTAAAAAACCTGAAACTCCTGGGTATGCGAATATGCAAAAAAATTTTTGTTGATTTTTTCTTGGTTTTGCCAAACCAATTTTTGCTTTTTCCCAAGCTTCTTGCCACTTAGCATCTATTTTTTTCCAATCAACAGTCATAATTTTTTTATTTAGTTAAAAGAACTTTTAAAGCTTATGTCAATATTCCTAATGCAATTGCTCTTCTAAAATAGCATCTATTCTTTTTAGCCAAAGTTCATAATCCAATGAGTTCCGGGTTAAAGATTTCATTGCTAAGGCAAATTTTTGTTCGAATAATTCAAGGTTCTTTTCAAGCAATGATCCGTTTAAATCAACATTAAAATTTTCTGGTTTTATTCCATATTCGTTGCAAATATCAACACCAACACCTAAAGCGTCCACCCAATATTCGCCTTGAACAACCACCTTTGCGATTATTGGCATGTTTTCGATTTCTTCGGCGGTAGTTAAACATTTTGCTTTTAGAGTTTTAGCTTTTTTATAAATAGGATTACTTCTAAAATTTTCTAATGGCAAATCGAAGTGGATAAATAAAAAACTACTAGGGTCTCTGGCGACTTTGTTAATTGTATTTTGATAACTTTTTTTTAATTTATTTTGCTCTTCACCTGTTGCATAAACAAGCGGATTTTCAATGACGTACAGCGTTTTCTCGAGTCGCATCTTTTAGTGTAAAGCCATAAGTTATATAAATCTTGCTTTTTCAAAAGCTTAATTTAAAAATTAAAACAATTTTAGCCCATAGGCTAAAATTGTGCTTGCAAAAACAATACTTATTGTATTCATTACTTTAATTAATGCGTTTAGCGCTGGCCCAGATGTATCTTTATAAACATCTCCAACTGTGTCGCCGACAACAGCTGCTTTGTGTGCTTCGCTACCTTTTCCACCGTACCTACCAGTTTCTATCCATTTTTTAGCATTATCCCAAGCAGCTCCAGCTGTTGCCATGTGCAAAGCAAGTAAAAATCCTGTTATTATAGAACCTGCTAATAAACCACCGAGTGCTTCTGGACCTAAAAGAAAACCAACTGCTAAAGGTGCGGTAACTGCTAAAATACCTGGGCCAATCATCTCCTTCAAAGCAGACTTTGTGCAAAGATCTACGCACTTTCCATACTCTGGTTTTGCTTTTCCTGTTTCGATTCCTTTAATTTCTTTCCATTGTCTTCTAACTTCTTCAACAATTGAACTTGCAGTTTTTCCAACCGCAGCGACCAATGAACTGCTGAACAAAAAGGGTATTGAACCTCCAATTAACAATCCAATGACAACTCCAGGCGATAAAATATCTATTGCATTCAATTTTACTTCTTGTGCAAAAGCTACAAATAAAGCGAGAGCGGCGATAGCAGCAGATGCTATTGCAACCCCTTTTGTTGTTGCTTTTGTAGTATTTCCTGCTGCATCTAATGCGTCTGTCACTGTCCTTACTTTATTAGACATTCCACTCATTTCTGCAATTCCGCCTGCGTTATCTGAAATAGGACCAAAGCTGTCTATTGCGAGTACAAGTCCGGTTATACTTAACAATCCTACAGCCGCAATTGCTATTCCATAAACTCCTGCAACAAAATAGGAAAGGGCTATGGCAACAGATATGATTAAAGCGGGTAAGAAAGTAGCTTTTAATCCTACGGCTAATCCTGAAATAACTGTTGTGCCTGCTCCAGTTGTAGCAGATTTTGCAATATATTGTACTGGCGGCTTATCGTAATCTGTGTAATAAAATGTAATTAAATTAATTAATAAAGTCACAATTAACCCAAATAAGAAAGCAAAAAATATGGCGAGGTTTGCAAAGAACACAGAGGCAAAAAATGCTAAGAGAGTAGTTGTTACACCACAAACAATAAGAGACTTCGTTAAGCCTTGCAAAGGTTTAGTTTTTGTTCTGGCAAAAGGAAGGGCTACTATCGACCCAATTACACCGACTGCGTAAAGTATTAGCGGCAACCAAATTCCATTTTGAATTTTGGTTCCTAAAAGCATTGCTGCTATCGCAGTAACTACGTAACTTTCAAAAACATCTGCGCTCATCCCTGCGCAATCACCTACATTATCGCCAACATTATCTGCAATAACTGCAGGATTTCTTGGATCGTCTTCTGGAATTCCTTTTTCTACTTTTCCAACCAAATCTGCACCAACATCTGCTGCTTTTGTATAAATTCCACCTCCAACTCTTGCGAACAAACTAATCAAAGAGGCACCGAAGCCGTATCCTACAATTAGACTTATACTTTGATAGTATTGGTAAAGCAAGGTTAGGCCTAAAAGACCTAAGCCAACAACAGCCATTCCGGTAACTGCACCGCCGTTAAAAGCAATTCTCAACGCATCTAATAAACCTTTTTGCGCTGCAGTTGCAGTTCTAACATTTGATCGCACTGCAACAGCCATTCCAATAAACCCTGCAATTGCAGAACTTAATGCGCCAATTATAAAAGAAACTGCCGCGGGTGCGCCTATGAAATACCAAAGAGCCAAAATCAAAGGGATGGAAACTGCAGTGATTGTTTTGTATTGTCTTTTGAGATATGCGGAAGAACCTTCTCTAATTGCTTGCGAAATTTCTTGCATTCTTTTTGTACCAGTAGGTTTTCTAAGCACGATACTAGCCAGCACAAGGGCAACTAAAAGTGCAAAAATACTCGTGCCTAAAATAATATTTATATGAGTCATTTCCAATACCATGTTTTTATACTATAGACAACTTTTAAAAGAATTTCTATTTATTCTTCACTATTCGCCAAATTCTTACTATCTAAAAATACAACTGCTAATGGTCTTTGTGAAGTGGTTAAGCCAAAATATGCAAATAAAAAGTCTTTTGGCTTTAATAACGCAGCACTTATTATTCTTTTATCTAAGACTATGTAAAAACTTTTTCCTCTTTGTACTAAGCGAGATTTCCAACCAAGAATTGGGCTATAAATTATTTTTTGTGCATTGGGCAATTTCATAAAAAAGAAACAATTTTACAAATTAATATGTGTTTTTAAAGTAATTTTTTGACATAATGAAAAAATTTAAATAATTTTTGTGCTTTTATAAAAAATGCGCATACGTCGCTTTGACAAAAAGGACTTGGCTATTTTAGACTTGCTTAGTCAAAATTGTAGGTTATCTGCAAATAAAATTGGAAAATTAACAGGTCTTTCGCGGCAAAATGTGTTATACCGAATAATGAAATTAGAAAAAGAAATGTTTTTACAATTTTTAACAATTACAAATTCTACTTGCATAAATTCTATGTTTTGTAATTTATATTTAAAATTGAATAAAATTAAAAAAGAATTTTTAGAATTTTTAATTGGACAAAAACAAATTGTGTGGGTTGCAAATTGTTTTGGCGAGTGGAACTTAATCGTCAGTTTTATGACAAACAATTTATATCAGTTCTATAATGCCTTTCGCAAAATAGTATTAAATTGCAAAAAAGAATTGCAAGATTTGAAAATTTTTATTGTGTTAGAAGCCATAAATAAACCGTACGAATACATTTTAAAAAAAGAAAAGAGTTTAATAAAAATTCAAGACGCTCAAGAAAATTCTAAAAAATTTAAATTGGATAAAAAAGATCTGTTAATATAATTAAAGAACTTGCTAAAAACCCGAAAGCAAATATCGCATATTTAAGCACAAAAGTTGGACTGAGCATTAAAACACTCAGAAAGAGAATTAAAAATTTAATCAATAACAAAATACTTTGGCCTACGATAAAATTAGACGTTTCCAAATTAGGACTAAATTGGTATTACGTGCTTCTTAGATTTGAAGACTCGATATTTTTAGAAAGAAAATTTATTGAATTTCTACTAAATTTTCCAGAATTGTTTTATCTCAAAAAAGGCATAGGAAATTTTAATTTTGCATTAGAATTTCACGCAAAAGATTGTTTACATATTAAATCTATTTTAGAAAAAATAAAACAAAAATTCAAAATTAGTGATTTTAAAATTTCTCAAATATTATCCGAACAAAAATGCATTTTCTTCCCGCTTTCAAATAAAGAAAAGTTCATAAACTGATACTAATTTTTTAACAATAATGGGCTCGCAAATAGAACTTAACGATACTTTGAAAATATCAAAAGAAAGAGGTTTTCCAAAAGAACTAAATTTTGAAAATCATCAAAAACACCCTGAAAAAAGTTGGGAAAAAATAAAAGATAAAATTTTTGAGTTTTGGAATTCCGGTGAAAGATTATATAATAGACCCCCAACAAGAGTTTTTTTAGTTGAAGAAATCGGTGAAAAATGGCTCTATTGGGGGCACGCTTTTATAATTGAACAAGCAATTACGAAAGGAAATACAAAAGGCAGATATAAGATTATCAAACTCTATGACCCTGAATATCAAATAATGGCTACTAAAAATGAGGCTCCAGAAGGAAAAAGTTATATTTAAAAATTATGTAAATAATTTCAACACATGGTATTGGATTGGTTAATTAATGTACATAATTTAGAAAAAAAACCATATAAAATGCTTTTTTTTGGTTTAATCTACAGTTTAATTGCTGCAGTGCTTGCTATTATTATTTTCCCAAGAGAAGCTAGTGCGGTTGCGTTGGCGTTAACAATTGCCGCTTTTCTTCCAATTTTATTAAATGTTGTAAAAGAGGAGGAATTAAAAGACGAACACAGTAAAATAAGTTTGTTAAAACATTGGCCAGCGCTTAAATTTTTTGTTTTTATGTTTATAGGAATGGTTTTAACTTATATAATCTTGGCTTTTGCATTACCACAAAATTATGTAAACTCTTTATTTGATATGCAAATTCGAACTCTCGTTGGGCGGGGGGTCGAGCTTGGTGCGGTAATTTCAATTAAGAATTCTTTTTTGGCGATTTTGTTAAATAATTTTAAAGTTTTAGCAGTTGGCATTTTGCTTGCTTTCATATTTGGGGCGGGTGCAATTTTCATTTTAGAGTGGAATGCTTCTGTTTTGGGAGTTCTAATCGGAGGATTGTTAAGGCATTCTTTCGACATAAGCTCTTTAAAATATTTGATTCATGGTATTCCTGAAATAACTGCTTATTTCATAGGAGGGCTTGGCAGCGCCATAATTTCTATGGCTCTTGCTCGCTATAAGTATAACGAAGCTAAATTTTCACAAGTGTTATGGGATGCTTTCTCTTTGATTTTATTAAGCATAATTGTATTAATTATTGCAGCAATTTTAGAAGTAACCGTTTCACCATTGTTTTAAGTTTATATTTATAATTAAAATCTAAAAATTGCTACTAAACATTTATAAAGTTGCTTATTTAATGGGTATTATGCAAAAAAATTATTATGAAACACAAAAAATTTCTGCAGAACCGCCGGTAAATAAAGAAATATTAACAAAAATATTAGCACCACAACAAATAGACGAAGCCAAAATAAAAGAAATTATTGAAAAAACAAAAGAGCGGGCTGAAAAATTTAAAGAAGAAGCCATTAAACAATTTAAACAAGAAATTAAAGGTATCGCCCTTTTGCCGCCAAAAGAAGGAAGTATAAAAGATATATTAGTTTTGCTAAATATACAAAGTAAAGATTTCGAAACTAAACTTAAAAGAAAAGAAGAAATTGAAGAAAAATTAAAAAAAATTGGTGAAAAATATATTAGCGATATAAAAATCTCAACAATAATTTTAGATGAAATTTGGGATATGTGTTTTACAGGCAAGTATGAAATTTTAAGCTTATTGGCAATTTCTATACCTATTTATGATGCTGGCTGGCTTGGAGCATTAAGGTTGGCTGAAATTCATAAATCAATGGTATTGAAAGAACTAGAAAAATATGTCGTTTGTTATGTTTTAGGCGGGTCGCTTGTTAAAGGAAGAGCTACTGAAGCGTCAGACATAGATACCTTTGTCGTTATAGATGATACCGATGTTAAAAAAATGACTGCACCAGAACTCAAAGCACGCTTAAGAAATATGATTTGGGGATTATCCGAAAAAGCGGCAATGACTGCGGGGGTTAAAAATAAGCTCAACACACAAGTTTATATTTTAACAGAAATGTGGGATTGCATAAGATCTGCAAATGCGGTAATTTTCACTTTTCTAAGAGATGGTGTTCCTTTGTTTGATAGAGGAATGTTTCAACCATGGAAATTACTATTAAAACAAGGAAAAATAACGCCTACGCCTGAAGCGGTACTTATGTATATAAAATCAGGTAAGCAACTTTTAGAAAGAACCAAACTTAAATTAAAAGAGATTGCTTCTGAGGATTTTTTTTGGTCGTGTTTAACCCCTAGCCAAGGAATATTGATGATGATCGGTGTACCTCCTCCTGATCCAAAAGAAACTCCTCAAAAATTGCGCGAACATTTCGTTAAGCCAGGATTACTAGAAGAAAAATGGGTTAATATATTAGAAAGCATACTGGAGTTGAGGAAAAACATTGAACATGGCATCGTAAAAGAGGTTTCGGCGAAACAGGTTGAAGAAACCTTTACTAATGCTGAAAAATATTTGGAAAGATTAGATAAGCTAGCAAAGGACTTAGAAATAAAGCAAGTGCGCAGCAAAATAAATGTCCTTTATGAAAAAATTTTAGAGGACATTAATGCGGCTTTAAATTTTGTGGGTGTAAAAATAAATAAAAATAACCCCTTCGAACTTTTTGAAAAAGAATTAATTAATAAAAATTTGGCGCCGAGTAGATTCAAGGAAACTATTGAAAGAATTAAAGCTTTAAAGGAAAATCCGCAAGCGGAATTAAGCGAGGTTGATTCTCTTTTTTGGGAAGAGGATAATTTAGCAAAAGCAACTTTTGAGTTGATTAGAACACAGCAAAGAGCAAAATTTGAAAAATTTAAAATATCTGCAACTTATTCAGAAGGGAAAAAGAAAGCAGATATTTGGCTCTTATCCGATGTTGCTTTTGTAATAAAAGACGTCGCAAACCCAAAAACGCCAATATATAAATTCAAGATTGGACCGAATAGTGAATTAATAGAACAAAAACAAACAGACTTAAAAGAAATCAATGCATCTTTAGAAAAATTTGCAGGCACTCCAACAAAAATTTCGCGCCAAACCATAGACAGTTTAAAGAAAATACTTGCAGAAGATTTACAAATAGTGATTGGGACATAAAAATTAAAAAGCTTTTTAAATAACAGTATTTGCATAAAAATGATGAAAGGCGTAATAATTAATTATAGGGGAAGTTTGAAAGTTAAAAAACTGAAACAAATGATAGTTAAAATAGAAGGAATCAATAGTAAAAAAGATGTTAAAGACGTAGTAGGTAAAAAAGTTATTTGGACTTCGCCAAGTGGCAAAAAAATTGAAGGAGTCATTACACAAGCACACGGAACAAAAGGAGCCGTGCGCGTTCATTTTACTGAAAAAGGATTACCTGGACAAGCGATTGGTCAAAGCGTGGAGGTAGAATAATGCCAATTTGTTCTTTTTGCAAAAAAGAATTCGATAGAACATCTGGTAAGATGTTTATTCAAAATAGTGGAAAAATTCTTTATTTTTGTTCCAGTAAATGCGAAAAAAATATGCTTAAATTAAAAAGAAACCCGCTTAAATTGAAATGGGTTAAAAAGATAAATATTTAAATTTAAATTTTTTATTTTTACGCAGGTGTGCAATGGCTAAAAAAATAGAACAAAAAGTAAAACTTCCTGGAAAAAAATTAATTGGGACGGTAACGCATTTTTTTGATAAAATATCCGTAGCTGTTATAGAGCTGGTTGGCGAAATTAAAGAAGGCGATAAAATTTCAATAGAGGGGCCACAGACAAATTTTGAACAAACGGTAAGCTCTATGCAAATAGAACACAAACAAATAAAAAGTGCTAAAAAAGGACAATCAATCGGACTTAAAGTTATAGCACAAGTAAGGCCGAAAGATCAAGTTTTTAAAATTATCTAGATCTACATATTGATGAGATATAAAATAAAATCGACGAGTAAAGAAAGGAAAAGGTATTTGTTAGTAAAAATAGATTACCCTAAAGAGATTTCTGGTAGGGAAATTGAAAATATAATAATAAATGCTTGTTTAAAATTTTTGGGTGAATTAGGATTTTCTAAAGCAAGTATTTTAGTTTTACCGGAAAGTTTAAGAAAAAATCAAATTATAGTCAAAGTTTCTCATAAATATGTTGATGACGTTAAAACTGCGCTTATGCTCATAAAAGAAAGTAATAGTTTGCCGATGCGACTTAGTGTTATTAGAATATCTGGAACAATTGCAAAGTTAAAAAAATTACAAAGTTAAAATTAGAATGACGCCTTAAGAAGCTAAAAATACCCAACTTGTAAAGTAGAAATATTTAAAATACCAAACTTAACTTTAAATAAGGTGAGGTAAAAATGCAAATACTACCACAACAAGCAATGGGTTATGATCGTACGATAACTGTATGGTCTCCAGATGGGAGACTTTTACAAGTAGAATATGCGAAAAAAACAGTAGGACTTGGTGCATTAACTATCGGAATTGTCTATAAAGATGGCGTTTTACTCGTAGCGGATAGAAGGATAATTGAAAAATTAATGGTTGCAGAATCTGTGCACAAAATATCAATTATAGACGAAAAGATTGCTACTACTTTTTCAGGTTACACTTCAGATGCTCGAGTTCTTATAAAGAAAGCAAGGTTATTTGCGCAACAATATAAATTAACTTATGGAGAATCGCCTGATACAGAAGAGGTTGTTAAATATATTTCAGACATTGAACAATCGTTTACGCAATACGGAGGAATAAGACCGTTTGGTATCGCCTTTTTATTTGGTGGATTTGATAAAAATGGGCCCGTTCTTTTTGAAACAGACCCTTCTGGCATATATACACAATACTTAGCTAGAGCAATAGGCTCCAATTCTACCGAAGCAAATAAATTGTTAGAAAAGAAATACAAAGATAATCTAAAATTGGAAGATGTAAAAAAGATTGCAATCGACATATTCAAAGAAATTTTAGATAAAGAATTTAATTTAGAAAGACTTGAAGGTTCGATAATAACATCTAGCGGAGTTAAAGAAATAAGTTTTAAAGAGTAAAATGTCAAACGGAAAACAGCACGCATTTATCAAAGAAAGAGTTTCGTTTAACATAGCGCGGCTTAAAAAGGGTGGTGAAAATTTTGAAATAGTCTTAAAAGATCCTGACAAAGCACTAGAATTTAGGCAAGGGAAAGAAATTGATCTGCGAGAAATATTAGAGGTTTTTGAGATTTGGAAAGATGCAAAAAAAGGCGAGAAACAATCTTCTGCAAAAATTAAACAATGGCTAGGTACAGAAAATCCTGCTGAAGCCATTAAATTAATTCTTGAAAAGGGAGATTTTTCATTCACCGAAGAACAACGTAAAAAAATGTTCGAACTTAAAAAGAAAAAAATCATAGAATATATTCATCAAAACGCTGCAGACCCGAGAACGGGCGCGCCAATCCCACTTCAAAGAATAGAACTCGCAATGGAACAAGCAAAAATACATATAGATGCGTATCAACCACCAGAGGCTCAAATCGAAAGCATAATTAAACAATTGAGACCTGTCTTGCCGATGAGTTTTGAAAAAGCTCGTTTTTATGTTACTTTACCAGGAAGACATACTGGAACTGCTTATTCTGCTTTAAAGAAAAAATACACGCTATTAAATGAAGAATGGCAGAATGATGGTTCGGTGAAATTTAAAATGGAATGCCCTGCGGGGCTAAAAACTGAAATTTGGAATTTTATCAACAAACTGACTGCTGGAGAAGCCATAATAGAAGAAATAAGAGAAAAAACATAAGTTTAAGTAAGCTTTAAAAACTCATCTTTGTTTTGGTTTAAAAAGAATTGCTCATATTAAAAGGAGAAAAATATGGAAAAGTTGTACGTAAGAGATAGGGAGCTTGTAATTCCTGGAGAACTTTTGGCAGAAGGATTAGAATTTTTACCCTCTGGAAAAGCGTATAGAGAAGATGATAAAATTTTTGCTTCTGCCATAGGCATGGTTTCAATAAAAGGAAGAGTAATAAAAATAATTCCTTTAGCAGGCAGATACATTCCAAAAAAAGGCGATGCAATTGTTGGAGAAATAGTTGCAGTACTGCCAGGAGGCTGGTCGGTTGCTATAAACTCTGCATATGCTGCAGATCTTCCTTTAGGGGAAAGCACTACAGAATATATTGCAAAAGGTAGCGATATAACTAAAATTTTTGATATAGGCGATTATGTTTTTTGCGAAATTACTAATGTGACCGAAACTAAAATAGTTAAACTCTCTGCTACGCGAAGGCCGTATAGAAAATTAAAAGGGGGAACATTACTTCAAATTTCACCTGTTAAAGTGCCAAGAGTAATTGGAAAACAAGGCAGCATGATAACTATGATTAAAAAAGAAACAGATTGTGAAATTGTTGTCGGTCAAAATGGGTGGATTTGGGTTAAAGGCACACCAGAAAAAGAGGCCATGGTTGCAAAAATAATTGAAGTAATTGAAAAAGAAGCGCACACAAAAGGTTTGACCGATAAAATAAAAGCAATGTTGGAGGAGATTAAAAATGACTAAAGCAGGAGCACCTGAAAAATTAATCATTAACAATAAAAGATTGGATGGGAGAGGACTAGAAGAATTAAGACCTATAACAATAAAAGCTGGCGTTATTCCTTCTGCAGATGGTTCTTGTATGTTGAAGTTAGGCGACACGCATGTTATTGCTGCTGTATATGGTCCGCGGGAAGTTATACCAAAACATTTGGCTGTGCAAGATAAAGCACTCTTAGAATGCATATACGACATGGCTGCGTTCTCTACAACAGACCGCGCGAGACCTGGACCGAGTAGAAGAAGCGTTGAAATATCGAAGGTTATGCGAGATGCACTTGCTCCTGCCATTTTTTTAGAAAAATACCCAAGAACGAAAATAGATGTTTATGTAGAAGTAACTAGCGCAAGTGCTGGTACACGAACGGCAGCAATTAATGCAGCTGCGGTAGCGCTTGCTGATGCTGGCATAGAAATGCGTGATTTAGTAACCGCTATTGCTTGTGGCAAAGCAGATGGAAAAATTGTATTAGACTTAAATGAAGCAGAAGATAATTACGGAGAGGCGGATTTACCAATTGCAATTATGCCGCGCCTTAAAAAAGTAACTTTACTTCAAATGGATGGTTCTTTAACAAAAGCAGAAATTGAAAAAATGCTTTCTTTAGCAATGTCTGCTTGTGAAGAAATATATGAAAAGCAAAAAATAGCATTAAAAGAAAAGTACAAGACAGAAGAAATCGAGGTGGAGCAAAATGACGCATAGAACTTTAATAGCTGCACTAATTTCTAAAGGTAAAAGATATGACGGAAGAAAAATAATGGAATACAGACCAATTGATATTGAAACTGGTGTAGTGCCAAAAGCAAATGGTTCCGCAAGAGTTAAAATTGGAAAAACAGAAGTATTAGTTGGTGTCAAATTCGATGTTGACGTTCCATTTCCAGATACGCCTGATGAAGGTATTTTAATTGTTAATGCTGAATTATGTCCAATTGCCAATCCGGAATTTGAACCGGGTCCACCTACTCCAGATGCTATAGAATTAGCACGAGTCGTAGATAGAGGTATAAGAGAATCTGGTTGTATCGATTTTAATTCGTTATGTATCAAACCTAAAGAAAAAGTATGGGTTTTATTTGTCGACATTTACCCCATTAACGACGATGGTAATTTATTAGACGCGTCTGCATTAGCAGCTATTGCGGCGATTGCAACAGCAAAATTGCCTAAATATGATGAACCAAACGATATTGTATTATATAAAGAATTAACAAATAATAAAATAAAATTAAAAGATTATCCAATACTTACCACTTTCATTAAAATTGACGAGTTTTTATTGGCAGACCCGGATAAAAAAGAGGAGCAAGCAATGGATGCGAGACTATCAATTTCAACACTTTCAAATGGAAATCTGGCTGCAATGCAAAAAGGTTCTTTTGGTACTTTTAGTAAAGAAGAAATATTAAAACTAATCGATTTTGCTAAAGAAAATGGAAATAATTTGCGCAAAATATTAAAAGAGGCGATAAAATGATGCAAAAACCGATTTATACGAAATACGAAATTGCAAGAATAATCGGTGCAAGAGCATTGCAACTAGCAATGGGCGCACCACTTTTAATAAAGCGCCCTGAAAACGTATATGACACAACCGAGATTGCTCGTTTAGAATTTGAAGAAGGGGTTTTACCAATATCTATCAGACGACCAAAACCAAAAAAACTTGAAGAAAAGAAATAAAAATAATCTTTTTCTATTTTTTATATGAAGATTAAGAAAGTTTTTGCAAGAACGCTTTTAGATAGCAGGAAAAAACAAACCATTGAAATTTTTATAAATGGAATTGGGGGTGCTGCACCTTCCGGAACTTCCAAATCAAAATTTGAAGCTCTAGATTATACACTACCTATTCCGCTAATAGTAAAAGAAATTAATAAAAATTTAGCAAAAAAATTGAAAAATTTTAAATTTGAAAGGTTTGAAGATTTAAAAAAAATTGAAAATCTCTGCAGCGCATATGGCGGCAATCCTTGTATTGCGCTTGAGTTCGCTCTTTTAAAAGCATGGGCGAAAGACGAAAAAAAAGAACTATGGGAGTTGTTAAATCCTAGAGCAAAAAATTTTCCAAGAATTTTAGCCAATGTAGTTGGTGGCGGAGCGCATGCACCAAAAAGTAAACTGAAAATACAAGAAATTTTAATTTCACCAAGAGAGAATAGTTTTGAAAACGATGTTAAAACTGCAAAAATGGTCCATCGTGCTTTAGCTAAATTTTCGATTAAAATGAAAACATTAGAAAACGCTTGGATAATTAATAAGCCATTACCTGAAATTCTAAAATTAATTTCAAAGCTAAATCATTCTGTAGAAATAGGTTGCGATTTTGCTGCGAGTAATTTTTGGGTGAATAATAAGTATCACTGGCCATTTGGGAGCTTAAATTCTATAGAACATTTCAAATACGTTTCCGAACTTATTGAAAAGTTTAAATTGTTTTATGTGGAAGATCCTTTTCACCAATCCGCATTTTTAGATTTTAAAAAATTAACTAATAAATTTAAATATACTTTAATCTGTGGCGATGATTTAATTGCAACAAATTTGATAAGATTAAAACAAGCAATTGCTGAAAGAGCGATTAATACCGTAATAATAAAACCTAACCAAGCGGGCTCTTTAATTAAGACAAAAGAAGTTTTAGATTTGGCTTTTACAAATGACATTACACCGGTATTATCGCATAGGTCTGGCGAAACTTTAGATAATACTATCGCAGATTTGGCATTTGCTTGGCAAGTGCCTCTTGTTAAATTTGGAATTTCGGGTAAGGAAAGATTAGCCAAGCTCAATAGATTGATTGAAATAGAAAAAAGAATAAAATAACAAGCTTACTTTGTTTTTGCCAATTTCCAGATAGCAATTAATGCAACTATTACTGCAGCTGGTGCAAATAGCGCGATCAAATATTTCAAAATTTCTAGTATCAGTGTGCCTAATAGCGGAACTAAAGCAAAGCTATTAGCTGCTACAATTAAAGCAACTACCGCAATTAAAAATTCTTTTGTTTCTGCAGCAGTTATATTCAATAAACCTACTACGATACCAATCACAGCCAACAATGCGGCTAAGTAACCTACTCCTGGCCAAATCAAACCAAAAACAATGGCTAACAAAACGCCTAGTAAAAACAAGTAATGCCCTAGTTTATCAAATGTCTTTTCTGCCATGTAGCACCCCCAAAACAAGTATGCTTTTTAATTTATAAATATGTATTGTAAAATTATAGAAAAGAATTTAAAATTACTCATTAAAAAATAAATTATGCTCAAAAGAAAATGTTGGCAATGTAAAAAAGAAATAAAATATAACTGGCAATTTTGTCCATTTTGTGGCGTTAATTTAAATAAAAACTTTGAAAATTCGTTTGAGAGATTGTTTAATGATATCAGCAAAATGCTTGCGGTTAGTTTAAGTTCTTTGCCACAGAACATAAGCATAACTTTAGATGATTCTAATGAATTTGCTGAAGAAATAGAAAAAAATCAAAATAAAAGAAAACTATTAAAATTGCCTAAAATAATAGAAGAGCCAAAAACAGAAATTAAATCTCATAAAAACAAATTTTTAATATTTGTTAAATTGCCAAATATCAAAAAACTAAAAGATGTGGATGTCAAAATATTTGGGCAAAGCTTAGAGATAAGAGCGCTAGCCAAAGATAAAGGCTATTTCAAAATAGTTCCACTTCCAAGCAAATATGAGATTATTAATAAAGTTCTGGAAGGCGATACCTTAAAAATAGAATTAGAAAAAAGTTAATGGACCGGCCGGGATTCGCACCCGGGGCCTCCTGCGTGCGAGGCAGGCACTCTACTACTGAGCTACCGGCCCAGATTTATTAGTATGGCTAAGATTATAATTCTTTTCTTAGAAAAATATTTAACTTTATTTTTTTTAAACTAAACATGCAAGATAAAATTATCTTCCTTGGTTCGGGTGGAAGTAGAATAATGTTAGCCACCCAACTCTTAAATACAGGAGGTTTTATTATTCAAACTCAAGGTTATCAAATATGGGTCGACCCAGGTCCTGGTGCTTTGGTACAAGCAAGGAGATACAACATAAATTCTCAAAAAACAGATATAATATTTGTTTCGCACCATCATTTAGATCATTCTAACGATCTTAATGCAATAATCGATGCCATGACTTTAGGCGGAATTAGACAAAAAGGTGTCTTAATTTCGACAAATCAAGTAATTAACGGCTCACAAGAAGAAAACCCTACTCTGCATAAATTTTATCGGGCGCAACTTAAAAATGTCTTTGCGTTAAAACCAAACGACAAAGTAGTAATTGGTCCATTAAAATTTATTGCTACGCAAACTGTGCATGATTGTGATGAAATTGGATTTAAACTTGAAACCCCGTTGGGGAATATAGGATATACTGGAGATACAGGATATTTTTCAGAATTGTCAGAAATTTTCAAAAACTGCAAAGTTTTAATCGCAAATGTTCTTCGGCCAGGAAATGAGCAATGGAAAACACACCTAACGTCTGCTTTAGCGACAGAATTATTTAAAGAATGTAAACCGAATATTGGCGTAATAACTAATTTTGGTGTTAAAATGCTAAAAGCAAATCCGTTATCAGAAGCCAGAGCAATAACAAAAGCTAGCAATGTCAACGTATTTGCTGCAAGAAATGGATTAACTATAGACTTAAAAACCCTATTCACGCAATAAAATAAAATGCCTTTAGCATTAAAGCCTGATTTTAAATCAATAGAAGAAAAGTGGCAAAAATGGTGGAAAGAGAATAAAATATATGCATTTAATGCCAAATCAAAAAAACCTATTTTTGCTATAGATACTCCGCCCCCTTATATCTCTGGAGAACTTCACATGGGCCATGGCGTATCTTATACTGGATTCGAATTCATTGCGCGATATAAACGAATGACTGGATATAATGTGTTATTCCCAATTGGATTTGATGACAATGGTCACCCTACCGAGAGATATGTTGAACAGAAATACAAAATTCGCTCTAGAGATTTGCCGAGGGAAGAATTTGTAAAATTATGTCTTAAAGAAACAGAAAATTTATCAAAAATTGCTGAAGCACAACTTATAAAATTAGGACATAGTTATGATTGGGGTCTTTTTTATTCAACAATAAGTCCAAAAGCGGTAAAAATCGCGCAACTTTCTTTTTTAGATTTGTATAATAAAAATTTAATATATAAAACAGAACAGCCCACTTTATTTTGTACCAATTGCAAAACTGGTTTATCTCAAGCAGATGTTGAAGATACCGAAAGAGAAACAATTTTAAATTATTTGGAATTTGATATTTTAATTTGGAGTTTCCCTGCCCGAAGGGCAGGGTTGGTAGGGGACCTTTCTGTCAGCGTTGAAGCTCTGCTGTAAGGCGGGGTGGAGTTGACAGAAGTGAGAATGCTGGCATGAGTAGCGAATCTCCCGATGAGAATTCGGGACGCCGAATATCTAAGGTTTCCTCAGCAATGTAAATCAGCTGAGGGTTAGTCGGATCTAACCCTGACACTGAAAAGTGTCGGGGGATGTACAAGCGGTTAATATTCCGCTACTTTTGTTTTTTC
>JAWAPU010000006.1:0-9719 GCA_038894275.1 Candidatus Nanoarchaeia archaeon
AGGTTCTTCTCTTGCTATTGACGAAAGAATTGCAAGGATGTTAGTCGAAGATATTAATTCTTTAACAAATTGGTTAGAACAAAAGTTTCATGCAAAAGTTGGCGTGAATAAAAAAGCGCAAAAAAATTGGTTGGATTTTTCCGAGAATTTACCTTATTGTATAAGATCTGCAGAATTAGCCGTAGAAGCTTGGAGAGAAGGATTTTTACAAAATTTAGATCAACTATATGGACTGCTTTGGGCTTTAAAATTTTCAGGTTGTGCAATTACTGAACAAGAAATAAATACTTATATTAAATTGCTGAAAAAAAGGTAAAATGAAAAAAATATATTTGCCAGCATATTTTGATGCTGCATTGTTAAAGCCAAATGTTACTCCTAAAGAAATAGAAGAATTTTGTAAAAAATGCATAAAATATGATGTTTACGCTGTAGATATTAATCCTTGTTATGTAAAATTTGCAAAAGATATTTTAAAAAATAGCAATGTGAAAATTGTTTCTGTGGTAGGTTTTCCTTTAGGCGCAGATAAAACAGAAACAAAAGTTTTTGAAGCCAAACAAGCAATAAAAGATGGTGCCGATGAATTAGATATAGTTATGAATATCGGGCAATTTAAAGCTAAAAATTACAAATATGTAAAAAACGAATTAAGCGAAATTATAAATGTGTCTAAAGAAAAACCTGTTAAAATTATTATTGAAACTGGTTATCTAACCAAGAAAGAAATAATCAAAGCTTGCGAATTGGTAAAAAGTTCTGGTGCAACTTTTGTTAAAGATTGTTCTGGTTGGGGACCCACAGGTGCAGATCCTAAAATTGTATCTTTAATAAGAAAAGCTGTTGGTCCTGATTTTGGGATAAAGTCTGCCGGAAGAATAAGAACTTTAAAGCAAACATTAGATTTAATAAAAGCAGGCGCAAATAGAATTGGAAGTTCAGCTGCGTTTCAAATAATAGATGAGCGGAAGAAAAATGAATAAAAAAACAATGCCAAATCACTGGACGGCCCAACTTTTGCTTATGGAGGAACAAACTTTGCTTTCTAGAGAAAGAACAATGCAACAATATATTGCTACTGGCTTAGCTTTTATTACTGTTGGACTTTTGGTATTGAAATTTTTTGAAAAACCTTATGTTGCCATGGGAATTTTTTTAATTTTAATAGGTTTCTGGCAACTTTGGCAAGCTTATTTAAGATTTAAACATTATAGAAATTTGGTTAGAAGTATAAGGAAAAAAGAAAAAAAACTTGGTCTTGAAATTGGAGAATGAGCTCTGAGAAAAAAGCCTTAATCGAATATTGGAAAGCAACTGGCTTAGTTACGAATGAAAAAGTTTTAAAGGCAATAGAAAAAGTCCCAAGAGAGAATTTTGTTTTGCCTAAATATAAAGAATTTGCATATTTAGATGAACCTTTACCTTTATTTTCAGAACAAACAATCTCGCAACCAACAACTGTTGCAATCATGACAGATGCTTTAGAAGTTAAACCTGGACAAAAAGTTCTTGAAATAGGTACTGGTTCTGGATATCAAGCAGCAATTTTATCAGAATTAGTTGGGCCAAAAGGAAAAATTATTACAATTGAAAGAATTAAAAAATTAGTAGATTTTGCGCGCAAAAATCTAAAAAACTATAAAAACGTAAAAATTATTCATGCTGATGGAACAAAAGGCTATCTAAGAGAAGCGCCGTATGATAGAATAATTGTTACTGCTTCAGCATCCGAGCTTCCAAATACTCTTTTTGCACAGCTTAAAGAAAAAGGAATTATGGTTATTCCTTTAGAAGATCATTTATTTAAAATAACTAAAATAAAGGGCAATCCTATGTATAAAGATTTGGGCTTGTTTTTATTTGTACCGTTGCTAAAAGGCAAAGTATAGAAGATTAAAATTAATTGTTTAAATTAAAAAATCAAAAATAAAAAATTTAATACTATTAAGCTGGTTTTGCTACTGGTTCTTTTAGTATTGGTTCAGCAGGTTTTTCAGGCGCGGGTTTTCCACCTGGAACTCCTCCACAAGGTGCTGTAATAATAGTGGTGCGCAATCTACTTCTAGCTTGTTTTGAATCTGCTAATTTACTTTCGTATTCCACCAATCTAGCCTCTGTCTCAGTAGCCTTTGCTACTTTCTTTGCTCGCTCTGGAGGAGTTTGCCTGCCGGGTCCTCCTGGTTGAGCTGGCGTATCAGTGCCTCCTGTTGCTCCATGGCCTGATGGGTGTACTACGCATATATCTCCGTTTCTGCTACAAGTCGTAACACACCTAGGGCTTCCACCATCTCTAGCCGGCGCTTTGGCTGGCGCTTTTGCTTCACGGACTGCGCTTGTTATTTCAGCACTTAGCGTAGTGAAATACAATGCTTCTCCAGTTTCAGGATCGCCGACAAGCACATTACCCTCTTCGTCTATAACTGCATCATATACAAATTCCTGCACACTACCGTCATCATATGTTACTGTATCGACCACTTTTGTGCCAACATCTAAAAGCGCCGCATCGGTTGATAAAATTGCTCCACCACCTATTCCGTTGTAGTAAATTGCTAACGCCATTACCGCAACGATTCCTAATGCTAATAAAATTCCAGTCGAAATTCCTTTTTTATCCATTTGAATTACCTCCTTTTCGGACAAAAGGAAAAATTTAAATTTAAATATGCGCTATCACTGAGAGGTTAATATTTAAAAATTAATCTTAGAGTCTACAAATATGACAAACGATTTTAAATACCAATTTAATAATCGCATATTGAATTTAAATGAAAATCTTGGCAATTCATGTTGTGGTCACAATTCAGGTACAATTTACTTAAAAGGTAGTGCTGGAAATTATTTTGGCTATGAAAATACAGGATGTATTATAGTAGAAGGTAATTGTGGAATTGGTGCTGCAAGAGATAATGGGAAAAGATTTTTAGAAATTTTAGTTAAAAATGGAAAAGAAAAGATATGTGAAGAAAAAGAAGCTTTATTTTACGTAAAAGGTTCTGTAGGATACGGTTTTGGAAATAATAATGGTAAAAAAGGAATATGTTATGCAGACGACATTGTGGGCTTATGCGGGATTGACAATGAAGGTATAATAATTGGTAAAAGATTTGGACATGATATTGGTTTTTCCAATAAGGGTGTAATAGTTATTTTAGAGTCTGTAAAATCTCTTTATAAAGGTGTAAATCCTAAAAATATCATTTTACCAAATGACAATCGTATAAATATTTACATCGATAAATTAAACAATTTATTAGAAAAATATGGCTTTTCACAACACAAAATTAAAATTTAGAAATTTTTTTATTTAAAATTTTGTTTAATTGTAAAATGATTAAAATTGAAAATTCCATTTACGGCTGTATACATATTAGCAAATAATTTTGTAATCGCTCGAAAGCACGACTTGCATCCTCTTGTAAGATAACCCCGAAGCAATAATAATAGGTATGGAAAACAAGAAAGATTAAAATTAAGTAAAGAAGCAAAAGTATTTGGCAATTCGCAAAAAATAAAAGTTGAATTATTTGAAACTCAAAAAGCAATGAATAGGTTTAATTGGTATGCTAAAAAAGGAATAAAAGTTGCTGGTCTTTTTCATATAACTGATTAATTTAAACCAAAAATTAAAGAATTTATTTTTACTTTAGTACCTGGTTGAACATAAACTAAAATTCGCCAATTTTGCCCTGTCCATTCTCTCGGGTCTAATAAACAAGTATCTATACATGCATTTTGAAATTTGCCGCTTGTGTACACTCCTTTTTTACCTGAGAATTCCAAATCGGAAAGGGGTGTTATGACCAAGTAATTTGCTTTTGCGCTTGCATATCCTGTTATTCTATTTTTGGCTTCTAATTGTATGTTATCCCAAACTAATAAATTTTCTTTCCCATTTGTTAAATATATGCCAACATAACCATTTCCTATTATTTCTCCAGATGCAGCTAAAAACGTTAAACTTTTTGTTTCTTCTAATTTTGTTTTAATTTCTAAAATTTTGCTTTGTTCTAAAACTAAATTTATTTCCTGCGTAAACGAATCTGCTGTTTGAAATGAAGTAAATTTTGGTCCGAATAAAAGAAGTGGTAAACTAAATAATATGGCTATCACAATAAATAATTCAATTTTTTTAAAGGTATTAATATTCATAAATATTAAACAATTTTAGCGTTTATATTTTTTACGTTTTATTTTACGTTTTAACTTTTCAAATGATAATATAAATAACAACATTATTAAAAATATCGCTAAAATAATTGGTACCGTTTCGTGTTTTACTGTTTCAACTGGCGTAACTTCGTATTGCGGAATTGTTTCAATTTTATATGGTTGTCCATTTACACCGAAATATGAAAATGAATTTGTTTCTGCTATAAAATAAATATAATCATTGTCGGAATTTATTTGTTTAGTTGGCAATGCACGCCAAATATTCCCATCGTATCGCCACATTCTAATAGTACTTGCATTAACATTATACTCGCGGATCCAATTTCTAGATACTCTAAATTTTATTTCTGCATCAACAACAGAAGGTGTATTGTTTAATATAAATTCCCAATAAGCGTAAACGATTGGGTGCAAAAGTGAAATTGTTTTTGGCCTATCTTTTAATTTAATTATGTCTAATTTTATATGCGAATCTTTAAAGTTTTTTAATTCAACAGATATAATATCTGTTGAATCCGGCACATCTATAATTAAAGACTTGTTTGTTTCGTTTGTTTCTGATAAATTAATTGATGCAAAAGGTTCTGAAATTGGAATTCCTGCACCTCCAGAATAGCTGCTGCTAGTGGCAAGAGTTGTGAAATTGTAAGGACCTGTGGTATTACAATTTCCTGCTAAATCGCAACTTGTTACATTGAAATAATATAGAGTTGCCGCATTTAAATTTGATAAGCTTACAGAGTGATTTATAGCTAATGAGGAATTAGTAATTAAATTACCTAATGATAATGTTTTACCATAATTAAGAGAAGAATTTGCATATTCATTTGTTACCCAAGTAATTACCGCGCTTGAAGTTTTAAGATTAGATATATTAATGTCATTAATTGTCGGACTTATTGTATCTATGACTAAACTTCTAGTTTCAGAGACATTCCAATTATTTGCAAAATCGTTTGCCCAAACTTTATACGTATAAATCCCATCTAATAGATTTGTTTTGTTTAAAGAACAAAGCAAAGCTTGATTATTCATTGATTCATTTGTTCCATTCCATTCTAATAAACATGATGAAGGCATCTCGGAAAGAGAGACATTAACATAAACCCAATTTTGAGATAAGTAAGAACCGTTTAAAGGCGTGGGCTTTTTAAATTGAATTATTGGTGCTGTTGTGTCTAAAATTACTGTTCTGGTTTCTGTCAAATTACTATTGCCCGAGGTATCGTTAACTGTTGCATTTAAATAATAAATCCCGTCGGCTAAATTTGTGAAATTAACAAATAAAGGCGAATTTGAACTTAAGCTTGAGTTGATAAGCGATGTCGAATTGTATAAATAGATAATTATTGTATCTAAATTAGCATCGCTAGCAGTTACATTTGCTGCTATCCAATTTTGTGAATAATTGCCTGACATAGTTGTTGGCGAGACAAATTCTATTGATGGCGAAATTGTATCAATTATAAATGTCACATTTGTTGAATTTGTATTTCCTGCCGTATCGTTCGCCCAAACAAATAATACATTCGTTCCTTCATTGAACGTGCGATAAACGGGATTTAAATATGTAAAGTTTGTCCCATTCCAATTATACCATATTTTTTCGAGATTTGGATCAAATGCCGAAATGTTAACAATTTGGGTTGGATTATTATACGTTCTGTTTTCTGGCGCGATAATTTGAATCGTTGGTGCTGTAATATCTATTGTTACATTCCTTGTTTCTGTAACATTGCTATTGTTTGAATTGTCATAAGCAGTAGCATTAAAGTAGTAAAGGCCTTCAGCCAGACCTGTGAAGTTAGCAAATAAAGGTGAGCTTGTTGAATTGGTTGAGTTAATTAGAGAACCAGTTGAATTGTAAAGATAAATTGTAATGTTCTTTAGGCTTGTGCCTGAGTCTGATGCTGTTACATTAACTTGAATATAATTTCTATTGATTGTTGAGCCAGAGATTTCTGTTGGCGATACAAAGTGGATGGTTGGTGCAATCGTGTCGACTATACTAAAATATCTCATTTCACTTACATTGCTCAACTCCCCATCGCTACAGTTTATATGCCAATTATGATCGCCATATGCGATACTTGTAATTAAAAAATTGGTTAAGGTATTATTTTGCACAGAGCTGTTTGTCTGATTCAAAATATTATCGAGATAAATTGAGCAATTTAGAATTGCGCTATTATCATCAATTGCTGTAAAGTTGAAATTAATGTTTTGTGTATTGTTGAATTGAGTATTATTTACAGGCAGCAGGTTCAAAGTTATTTGAGGTGCTTGATTTGGCGGCGCAGTCCAATTTAATATTATAGTTCTATTTTCTGAGGCAAAAGCAGAGTGACTTGCATTGTCATAACATCGAATATTCCAAATGAAAGTTTTATTTGTTAAATTGTTAAGGCTGAAATTTGTTATATTGTTTGTTCCTGTGACTATTTGTGTTTGATTAAGATGCCATGTTCCGGTATAATTGTGCCATAAGCTACAATTCACAAGAGCATAATCGTCGGATACGCTTGCATTAAAGGTTAAATTAACATATCTACTTGTATCATTGTAATAATTGTTAGGAGGATACGCTAAAGTGACATTTGGCGGATCATCGGATAAATAAGTTACATTATAGAATAATACATCCCAAAATACGTATTTCGTAGCTGTACCAGAAGAACGCCTTACTTCTGATTTTATATAAGCTCTTTCATTCCCAGACCCAAAAAAATTTGAGCAAATCCAATTTTTAAGATTTGTAACATCTACGCAAATTGGATAAGGATTAGGCGACCCTTCCGGAGGGCAAGTATTTATAACTATTGTAAAATTAGTTCCATTTTTATTATCTATAGAAATATCACAATCAGCAGGATTTCCACCGGAAGTGGTCCACCATTTATAACACAGAGTTACGTTTACAATGCTTAAGCAATTAGTAACATTAGGACGGTATTGCGCTATTTTTACCCCTGCATAGCCTGAATTAGACATCGCATGACTTTCTACATAACCATCATTACAGCTTAATAAATCACCATTTAAAGAACAGTTATTTGGATAAGACCCGTCACATGGCGAATCCCAAGACTCTTTTAAAGAATTGTCTTCTGCAACACAATTTAGTGTTTTTAATTCGACATACCCAGGATCTTCAGGAGTTAAAATAAAGGTGTAGTCTTCATCTGGAATGATATTCGTTATCTTAAACCACTCGCCATGACAGTTTTGCTCAGAAAAATTCCAATCTTTGCATTTCCAAAGTTCAGCTCCTTTGGCTTTTACTGTAACAAAAGCTTTGTCAAAATTAAACCCTGTTGGGTCAATTGCATAGGCATTTACTGCTCCTGGTTTAATAGTTATAGGAACATTATCTATTTTAATGAAATTCGTTAAATTTTGATCCAACTTTAGATTTATTATTTTTATTTCTTCAATAGAAAGTTTCGGATCGTTTATTTTAATTTTAACATCATAAATTCCTTTTGAAATTTTTGCATATTCGTTTTTTTCTTTGATGTTTTGCTTGCTTTTAGTTTCGGTAAAGAAGCCCGTTGTAGCCTCGTTTGAAGCAATCATTTGGTTTTTATCTTCATTATTATTTTGTACAATTTCTCCATTCTGCGTATTAATAAATTCGATATCAGCCGCAATTTTATTTCCATCAGAATCTAAAATATTTATTGGAAGTAAAATAGTTTCATTTTCATTCGTTAAATTAGTACCAGTTTCGCCTGATTGTTTTAAAACTACATAATAAATATCATTCAATGTTAATTCCCCATCCAAGATTTCAATTTCTAAATAAACATCTTTTGGAGAAATTTCAAGTATGCAAGTTTCTAAACAAAAATCGGAAAAATAAAAATTTTGGACTTGGCCGAATTGTCCATCTGCATTTTTATTAACTGTTTCTTCGATAACTTTTGTAGAGTCATTTACCAATTCTGCAAAACTTTCTTCATTTGAACCGTTTTCAATAAGAGTTATATCTTCGGTTAAATTTTCTTCACTTGACTCATTTTCTTCTAAGTTTCTATTTTGTAATTCTTCAGAAACTACGGTATTTTCCAGCAGTAGTTCATCGTTTGTTTGTTCTACACTACTTTCCGATTCTTTTATTTCTGCGTGTTCATCCGTTTCATAATCGCTAGTTTCTGTAAAAAATCCCGTCACCGTGTTTGTGTGGTTAGGAGTTAAAATTTGCGTGTTATCGAAAATTAAATATTTTTTTTGCGGTGTAACTAACCAAACTTGAGCATATGCTTTTTCGCTTTTTGGTTTCCAATGCCCATCCACAATAACGCTTTTAATCAACTGCGCATCTAATTCTGTTAAGTTTAACTCAAGTTTTACGGTTTGAAAATCCGCATCTGCTTCGAAAGTTTTTTCAAGAGATTGTCCAATTTTAATTTCCGATTCGTTTAGGGCTGAAAATTTGCTTGTGATTTGTGAAGAAAATAATGCTAACCCAAATATTAAACATAGTGCTAAAATCGCTAATGCCAAAGACGCGTCTTTTGCAAAAACAGATTTTTTCTTTTGGATATTTGTTTTAAAATAATTTGTAAAATAAAAATAATTTATAATTAAAATAACTAAACTTAACCCACCAAGGAAAAAAGGCACAGTTAGTGTGTAATTGATAAATTTGTCATTAAAAGTTGCATATGAAGCAACATTATGCAAAAATAATATGCCGGTTAAAGAAAGTAGTGTTACAAAAAGTGCTATATGAAGCGTTAACAAAAGAGTTTTTATCTTCTTAGAAATCCTCTCGTGATTTAGTGCATAAATTGCAAAAATTAAAATAATAGTTAATAAAATTGGTGCAGCATAAATTGCGTTTGGTAGATAGTATGCTTTTACTTCTGTATAATTTCCAGTAATGTTGTTAAAATCCAACAAAAACAAAGTTACACACAAAGTTGAAAATAATGTTATTATGGTAAAAATAGGCATAAAATTAGCTAGCGCGTTATTTTTAACTAATTGTGCCATCCTTTTAATATTAAAATTGTTGATTTAAAAATATTATGCTAATAAAACTCATAACGATATTTAATTTATCAAAAGGTGAAATTCTTTACCGCCAATATTTACATTATCTGCAGTACCGTTCACATACAATTTTTTATTTTTCACAGCGAAAGTACCTTTAAAATTTTTAAGCTCTAAGAACTCGTCAGTTAATAGTATTTGGGCTTTTTCTTCTCCGAAAATTAGTTTACCAGTAGCATTATAATTAAAATCGCTCAAAGATAAGAAAATACTTGCAGATTCGAAATTGAATTTACCGTTTATATTACCAGTTTCTTTGGGTAAAATTTGTATTTTATTAATGCTTAACTTGGACGTTTGACCTACCAAATCAATTGCGGTCTGCTTTAATGTAAAAGTGCCTTTAAAAGCATCTATTTCAACTTCCGCTTGGCTTACATTCGAGAGGTCGATCTTCTCTGAATTAAAAACGATTGCCTCTCTTTGAGAAGTTAAATTTAAATAAATTTGCTCTGCATTTGTAAAATTAAGTTCGTTAAAATCTAATT
>JAWAPU010000006.1:9729-18336 GCA_038894275.1 Candidatus Nanoarchaeia archaeon
TAAAAAAATATTTTTGTTTTTTCTTTAGTCTGGAAACCTGAAAATAATCCTAAAACAGGTTCGTTTAAAACATTTGGCTTAAACGTATACACGCCTGCTGCGACTAGCCCAAATGTAAGTAAACAACCAATAATTGCTGCCAACAGCCACTTTTTTTCCATAGTTTTTTATTAAAACACACTTTTCTTATTTTATAGCAAAGTAACATTGAAGTTACTACAGAATTTTATATATGTCTGTTTAAGTATTTAAATTTTATGGTTTTCTTTTCCAAAACCAAAGGTATCTCATTATCAAAAACAATACTATCCCCAAGAATCCGCTAAAATTTGCCAAGTCATATTCGCCAACGCCTCTGTAAAGATATTTTAAGCCTATTAAAACAAATATTGCAAATATAAAGAGTGGAAATAAATTAACGGTGGTGTTATTTGAAAAATCCGGTTCTTCCTGATTTGATATTTGTTGGATTAATTTTTTAATAATTAAAGGGCTACCTTCTGACTTAATTAAAATTTTTGTCTTTAAATTATCGTTTAAGGTTATATTGTGTTTCTCTGAAATCTTTTCTATTAATTCTTTTGCTTCTATCTTAGTGAGAGGTTCTAATTTTAAAATTTTAAGTTCTCTGAAAAATTTTTGCATGTCTATTCTAGAAAATTTGCTTTCGACATATGGTTTAGTGCCAATGGCGCAAATAGTTATATTTGCATTTTTGATTAACCAGAGATATATTTCGGCAGAATAAGAAGTGATTAAATGAACATCATCGATAAAAAGCAATAATTTTTTATTATTGCTTAAAATATCTTTGATATACAAACAAAGTGTTAGAAGCGAAGAGGATTTCCAACCTTTTTTTATAAAATTTTCTTTTGTTAATAAAAAATCTAGTAAAAAATAGAGTACTTGGCGAGGAGGTTTACTAAAAGGGCAATATAACATATAAAAATCGCCTAGTTTTTCTGTGTATTCTTTTACCAATTCTTCAACTAAATAAGACTTGCCAACGCCACTTTTCCCAATTAACAGAATATTATTTCCTTTTTTTAATTCTTGAATAATTTTCTGTTTTATTTCTTCTCTCATATTAATTTTCTAATTTTATATTCTAACCAAGCATCTTGAATAAAACCTTTACAATTTTTCTTTTGAAAATCGCTAAGCAAAATATGATTTAAACTAATGTGCGTTAAATTTTGGTTTGTTTGAAAAACTGGATAGATTTGGCTCGCGTCTTCGCAAACAAAATTTCCGTTAAATTCTCCTCTAAGGGTCACAAAAAATTCGTCAAAACTTTTAATTTCTAAAGGAGTTTTATAAAAATTATACGTTTGAATTAATATTTTTGCGTTTTTTATTTTTTTAAGGCTGATTTTTAAAACATAACTTTTTTCGACTAAAGCGTAACCTTGTGTTTCGTTCCAAACTATTAGTTTATTATTATAAATTCCTAAAATATAACCAGAAATTTCGCCACAATATTCACCACATTGATCTACTTTAACCTGACAGAGTGTTTTCTCGCCTAGCCCATCACAATTCAAACTGTATAAATAAAAAGTACTTTCAAAGCTTGGAAGTAGAAAATGCAAAATTTGTTTAAATCCGATAAAAGTAGTGCCAATTGTTACTGAAGCTCCACTAGTAAACGCTAAAAAATAAAAAAGTTCTTCTTTATCACCAGTGGATATTAAATATCTTTCAGGTATAAAATAAAAAATTTTAGGACTTGGCCAAAATAAAGGCACACCCGAAATATTCATTCCATCGGCTATAAAGTGTGAAAAAACACCAATTAAAATTGAAAGCCAAATATATTTATTAAATATGGCAGTTGGTAAAAAACATAGCGCACAAATAAATAAAAAAAGAAAGCTATGGGTTATAGTTCTATGTCCAAATTTTTTATCGAGATATTTTGAGACTGGACTGCATATTAAACCAAAAAAAGAGTTTTGATGGTCTATATCTGGTAAAAGACTGGCTAATGAAAGAGTAGAGATTAATGCCGCAGATGGTTTAATATCAAATATCGAAGCTAAAATTCCAAATAAAAATATACCAAAAGAAATATGTGTGGCAGCTCTCATTTTATCAATTTTAATATTTTTTGAAAAATGGTTTCTTTTTTATCTAAATTTGAATCTGCAGTTTTGTTAATTTTATTTTTTGAAATCACGCCATAAGCAAGGGTATAATTTTCCGGTCCTATACATCTTAAATAAATATAATAATGTCCTTCAGAGGGTACTAAAACCATAAATTTTGCGGGCGTTAATTTTTTTGTTTCACCGATGACCTTAAATTTATTTTCTGAATAAAGATATTTTATTTGTTGCTTAAAATAAGTATAGGGAAAAATCGTTTTTGTTTTATTTTCGAATTCCAATTTTGATGTTATTTCTTCTATTTGTTTTGAATAATTAATTGCTTCCAAATTTTGTTCGATTGGCTCTTCTACGTAATTCAACCATTCTACATAAATGCAATTTTTTGTGTCATTAAATTCGAAAATGGATAGTGTGTTTGCATCATATACATATTCTGCAAACGTTGGTGCAAACATTAAAATTGATAATAGAACCAATAATGCGCTCTCAATTAAAAAACGCGTGAAATTAATAAATTGCATTTTTGTAAAGTTTGTTTTTAGCATTTAATATTACTGCAGGTGGCGTCAATCTACTAGCTCTTTGTTTTGGCAACAAAATTGGGAATTCGTCAAAAAAATACCAAAAATAAAGGACCAGTAAAGCATCGTTTCTTTTTAATTCTGGATTTTTTTCCACTAACGTTTGTATTTTTGCATAAATTTCGGCTGCCATTAGAAAAAAACTTTTCACTTTAATAAAAATTACAGGTAGCCACTTAAATTACTATTCAAATAACAATTTTACTATCGATTTTGCTATCAAATACCGATAAAGTTAAAAATGGCTGCTTTTAAAAAAAGCTATGACCAAAGGAACCCCTTCTAAAGGAAAAAGAAGCGGTAAAAAAAGTCATATACGATGCCCTAGGTGTGGAAGAAAAAGTTATCATTTTCAAAAAAAGAGGTGCGCATCTTGTGGTTATCCGAGCAAAAGAATGAGAAAATATAGTTGGCAAAATAAAAGGCGAGGAAAACGATTAGTATAATGGCTGATTTAAAAAAAATAAACGTTTTAGAAAGTAGCATAAAAGGATTTAAAGCAGATGTAAATGCACTTCCAAAATTGAAAAAAGAGTTGTTAAAAAATATGATAGATAAAACCCAATTTAATTTATATGTGAATAACGTGTTCTACAAAATACAACAATTAGATAAGATGTTTAAAGAATTAGGGACTTCTATAGAAGAAGCACCTGAAACAAAAGAAGATTTGTATTACCAAGCGGAATATTTAAAATTACAAAAGGAGTTCCAAAATATCATTAAGAAAGTCGAAAAGATATTAGGAAGTAAAATAAAAAAAGAAAAAGATCTAACGCCTTTGCCAGGATATGCATAAATTTTTAAAAGCGAGGTTAATTTTATTTTTATGGGCCTGTAGCTTAGCCTGGTAGAGCGCTGCTCTGATAAGCAAGGCTCTTTGCGAACTTGCATTAGTAAGGCAGAGGTCGGCTGTTCAAATCAGCCCAGGCCCATTCCCAAATTTTTTAAAGTTTCACTATGTCTTATAACATAAAGATGAAAATCGCTTTCATATCGGATTTACATCTCGGGTTTAATGGAAAAGAAAGTTTTGAAAATGCCAAACAAGCATTTGATTTGGCATTAAAAGAAAAGCCAGATTTAATTTTAATTGGTGGCGACATATTTCACGAAAAATTGCCAAAACAAGAAATTTTAGGAGAAGCTATCGAATTATTTTCGCAAATTAATAAATCTTTAAAAAAAGTTTTACTTCTAAAATATGTCGATAAAGAAAAAAAAATTATTGAAAAAAAAGAATTAATTCCTGCAATAATTGGGATCTGGGGAACTCACGAAAGAAGACATTTGCACGCATTGAATCCTGCACAATTGCTTCAAAAAGCAAATTTAATTTATTTACTTCATGGCGAATCTGCTTTAATTGAAATTGGCTATGAGAAAATAGGAATTCATGGGTTATCAGGTGTACCTGAAGACTATGCCAAAGACGCGTTAAAAACTTGGGCTCCACAGCCATTTGAAAATTGTTACAATATTTTACTTTTGCATCAAAATTTAACCGAATTAATACCCGTAGAAAGTAATGCAATATCTTTCAGGGATTTGCCAGAAGGTTTTGATTATTATCTGGCAGGGCACATTCATTGGCACTTTGAAGATGAACACCCTAAAACAAACGCTCCAATTTTAATACCTGGTTCAACAATAATAACCCAATTAACTCAAAAAGAAGCAAATTCTGAAAAAGGTTTTTTTATCATAAATTTGCCACAAAATAAAAAATTGGCAGAACATAAATTTTATAAAATACGAACAAGACCGGCGCATTACGGAATTATAGAAATTGAAAATAAAAAACCACTAGAAATATGTGCTATAATCTTAGAAACGCTTAACAAGATTATAAAGTTTTCAAATAGCCAAAAACCTTTAATTAAAATTAAATTAAAAGGAAAATTAGCAAAAGGATTTACAACAAACGATCTTGATTTTTCTACTATTTATAAAGAATTTGGTGAAAAAATAGAATTAGACATAGACAAAACTGAATTAGAAAGCGAAAACCAAGTTGAAAAAACCAATTTGTTAAAAGACCTTAAAGAGAAAAAAATTGCAATTGATCAGTACGGTTTAAATTTCTTAAAAAATAATTTAAACTTCAAGATAACTTATCAAATATTAGATCAGTTATTTAATTTTTTGGCTGAAGAAGAGCTCGAAAAAGCCGAAAACATATTGGAAAATGTAGAAAATGATAAACAAAATTAAACTGTCGAATTGGAAGACTCATTCAGAAATAAGTTTAGAATTTAAAAAAGGCATAAATATTTTAGTCGGACCAATGGGAAGTGGTAAATCCTCCATTTTACAAGGCATATGCTATGCATTTTTTGGTTTTATTCCTGAATCAAAGAAAAAAGAAATAAAAATAAGTGAATTAATAAAAAGGGGTTCTGTTGGACCTGCAACCGTAGAAGTAGACTTTTTGCATAAAGGCGAGCTATTCAAAATAATTAGAACTATAAGTACAAATAAAAACGAAGCCATAGTACGAGACAAAGATAATCTTTTATTAGCGGGTACAAATCCTAGTCAAGTTAATGAATTTTTAAAAAATCACTTAAAATTAGATGAGGATGTCTTCTTAAGAACTGTTTATGCCAAACAAAACGAAATAGACTTATTTTTGCAATTAAACCCTCAAGAAAGAAAAGTTAGATTAGACGATTTGATGGCTCTAAACAAATATGAAAATGCGAGAAAATCGTGCGTAAAGCTCGTTAATTTATTATCGGCTAAAAAAGAGGAAAAAGAAAATTTTTTAAAAAATTTTAATATTTCGGAAATTTCTGATGAAATATCAAAATTGAAATCTGAAATTGAAAATTTAGAAAACGAAAATAAAAATTGTGCAACTGAATATTCCAAAAATCTTTTAGAAAAAGAGTTAATCGAAAAGAAAATAAAAGAGCTAAGAAGTAAATTTGAAAATTATAAGAAACTTGAAGCAGAACAAAAGTTTTTAGTTAATCAAATAAATGAATTAAATCTAAAAATTCCTAAAGAAATTGCGAATAAAGAGATTTTAGAAAAAAACCTCCAAGAACACCAAAGCTCATTAATGAATTTTGAGGAAAAGAAACGAGAAATTAATAAAAAATTAAACGAAGCAAATAATCAAAGAATTTCTTTAGAAAAAGAGAGTTCTTTTATAGAAAGCAAACAAGCAGATATTGAATTAAGATTAGAGCAAATAGCCATTTCTGAATTGGAATTAAAAAATCTTTATGAAAATTGCGGCGTTAAAGATATCGGCAAGGAATTAGAGAATGCTATTGCAGAGGAAAAAGAAATTAATATGAAGTTGGCATCCGTAGAATCAGAAATACGATTAACAAAAAAACATTTGGACGAATTAAGTACTGCTGAAGGAGTTTGCCCTACATGCTTACGTGCTTTAGAAAAAAACACAAAGGAAAAGCTAATACGGGCTCGAAAAGAATTTATCGAACAGAAAGTTTCGGAAATCGAAAATTACACTAAATTGAAGTTAGAAATAGAAGACAAAATTGAAAAATTGCAAAACATTTTAGAACAGAGTAAAGAATTGGTTAATAACATAAGCAAAAAAGCCGAATTGGAAAATCAAAAAAAGACTTTTGAAACACAAATTAAAAATTGCCAAGAACGATTAAAACATACCTTAAATCAAATTGAAAATTACAAAAAAGAGGTTGAAGAAATCGATAATAAATTGGCTTTAACTAGAGAGGTCGTTTCAAATTTAAAAGAAAAAATTAGTTTAGCGGAGCTCAACGAATCAAAAATAAAATACGAAAAAAGATTAGAAGAAATCCGCATTTTATTAAAACAAAAACCCGACGAAAAAATATTAGAAGATGCGGAAAAAACTTTTGAAAAAATTTTACAACGATGCGAAGAATTAAAATCAAAAATCAATAATTTTACGTATATAATAGAAGAAAAGAAGAAAAGACTTTTAGAGTTTGAAAAGCAAAAAGATATTTTTGATAAAACACTACATCAAATAAGCAATTTGCAGAAAAAAATAGAATTTTTGCAACAATTGAAAAACGCTCTTTTACTTACGCAAGAATTTTTAAGAAAAGAGCTCATTAGTGCTGTAAATGAGATTATGAATAATATTTGGTCTTTCATTTATCCATATAATAAATGGACGGGCATAAGATTAAATGTAAGTGACAATGATTATATCTTAGAACTAAAGTCTTTAGAAGGGGATTGGATACCTGTTGTTGGTTTTGCATCTGGGGGCGAAAGAATGCTTGCTGCACTGACACTAAGACTTGCATTAGCTAAAATTTTAGCAAGCGAATTTAACATATTGATTTTAGATGAACCCACGCATAACTTAGACCAAACTGCAATAGAAACGTTAATACTAGCTCTTCAAGAAAAGCTGGCGGAATTTTTAGATCAACTGTTTATAGTAACTCATGAAGAAAAATTGGCGGAGGTGGGAGATAATGTAATTAAATTGGAAATAAAAAATAAATAATTCAAGCTTTTTCTAAAAGGATTTTTTCTAGCTTAGATGTAATATCGTTGCCGGTTATTAAACTAGATTGATAAGACGAATTGGAAAAATATCTCGAGTATCTCTCTGTACTAAAAGGTCCTTGAACAATATAACCGGCTTCTGTTGGGATTATTTGTACACTGGAATTTTGTTTATAGTTTGTTTCTATTCTTCTGTTTTTTCTTTCGTACTTTTTACCCATATATCACCACCTTTATTTTGAGCATTTCGAATAGAATAGGAAAATCCTTGGCCATTGTTATGAGTATATTTAGAAAAGTCATTTTATTCAACCTTATAGGTTATAAATTTGCATAAATTCAACTTTAAAATTGTGTTTAAAAGCTTTTCGGTTTAAAAAATAGCACAAATAAAAATAAAACAAATTAGTTTATCTAAATACTTTTCAAAGCTTCTGCAATCTGGTTTAAAACTTCGGGTTCTTTTGGTAATGCTATGCTTTGCTTAAATCTTTTTGTTGTACCGTCTGGCATGTAAAAGCCTTTGCTTAATGCTATGAATTCGTTTTCTCCTTCTTCTGTTTTGGCGATTTTACGGGCAATTTCTATAAACGAATTTCGCCCAAATTTTACATCTTCTGCTTTAAGGGTTTTATATTCTACTTTTGCCATTTTTCTCTTGCTCCTTTTTAGGTGTGCATAAAACTAAAATCGTTATTTTATAAGGTTTTTGTAATAATTAAATCTACTTTTAAATCTGCTTGCCGTTTCTATATTTAATCACGACTTCATAATTTTCAATTATGTTATAAGTTATAGTAGGATAAGACTCGTAAATACAGTTATAAACATCTAGAGGTACTTTCAACCCGTTTATCTTTAACACATCTTTACGGCCACATTTTGTGCTGGGGACATTCGATAAAATCACCCATTCTAAATCTGCAACAGGAAGCTTTGCGTTGGTTAATATATTCATTAAAGTTTGGTGCACTTCAATTCCTTTACCGGAAGGTATGTGGTCAAAAACAGAGCCATTTTTAATACTTTCAACTATAATGTGCTCATCGCTAAAATCAGGGTCGTCTTTACGCGGGCATAGTATTTTTCTCACCATAATTAAAATACTATCCTTACTAATATAAAAATTCTTTTCCCTTGGCTAATACAATATTTCTTTTTTCCCAATCTTTTGCGTAATCTTCTAATTTAGTATCGTGAAGTTCTTGCGATTTCCTTTTTCTTACTTTAAAAAATAAAGGATGATTTGTTGCTTCTCCTACTATTAAAGCTTCACCTACTTTTAAATCACTAATTATATCCAAGCATTGTTTAGTAATCGCCTCAGAACTTTTACCTATGTGATCTAAATCATAAGGGTTTGTTATTGTAAAAAAGATAAAAGTATTGCACTGCGAAAGCGCTGCGGTGCTTAATTGAACTGG
>JAWAPU010000007.1:0-17912 GCA_038894275.1 Candidatus Nanoarchaeia archaeon
TTTAATATTGTTTAATCCTAAGCTAAAAAAATTATTCATAGCTAACTTTGCAAAAGCTTTGTTTTTTTCATAAGTTATGATTTGTCCCGTGGGGCCTACTATGTATGCAAGATATGCCGCAAGCCAACCGCTTCCTGTACCCATATCTAAAATTTTCATACCAGGTTTAATTCCTGCATAAATTGCAACCATCGCCAAATCTTTTGGCAAAATTACTGCAGGGCCTCTTTTGACATGCATTAACTTTTCAATAAACGTAGGCGTTACGACTAAAAACTCAACGCCTTTGTTCGATTTTATTTTTTTGCCTTTTATGTTTTTTAAGTTAATTTTTCCTAAGTGAGTGTGAATTTCAACTTTATTTAATGCTAAAAAAGTAGAGCCGTCAGGTGCTATAAGTAAAATTTCTTTTCCCATAAGAATACTTTTAAAGCTTAGGTTTTAAACTTTACTAATGGCGCTAGGAAAATTAAAAGAAATTTACGAAAAAAAGTATAAATTGCTTTTAATTATAACTTTGTTAATGTTTATTTTTTCAATAAGCATACTTTGCATAAATAAATTAACCACGGGCGAATTTTTGACAAAGGATATTAGTTTGAAAGGCGGATTAATGCTTACGGTTAAAACAGATAAAGAAATTAATGTATTGGAAACAGAATCCTTGCTGGCCCAAAAATTAAATTCAAGCGTTTCTATTAAAAGGTTACAAAGTCTCGGAGGAGGAAGCATTGGTTATTCCATTATTGTTGAACCAATGGATGTCGATGTTTTTACAAAAGCTTTTTCAGAAATAAGCGAAATACCTCTTACCGAAGAAAATTATACTATCGAAACTGTGAGTAGTGCTCTGGGGGCTGCGTTCTGGTCCAATACTATTAAAGTTTTGCTTTTTGCATTTTTTGCGATGGCGATTGTAGTCATACTTTATTTTAGAAAAATGGTACCTGCATTCGCAGTAATTTTAGCCGCAACTTCAGATATTTTATGTACGCTTGCTATAGCTTCTTTGCTAGGAATTAAACTTTCTATAGGCGGCGTGGCTGCGCTTTTAATGCTGATTGGCTATTCTGTAGATACTGATATTTTATTATCTACAAAAATGTTAAAGCGCGAAGGAGCTTTATTTGAAAGAACATACTCCTCTATTAAAACAGGCTTGACGATGCAAAGCATCGCCATAATTGCTTTGTTGGTTCTCTATTTCGTAACGCCTTCAGAAGTTTTAAAACAAATTGCTTTTTTAATAATTATCGGGCTTTGCGTAGATATACCTAATACGTGGATTCAGAATGTAGGTATATTAAGATGGTATTTGGAGCGCCATGGAAGTAGCTAAAAAAATATTTTTGTCGCCAAGAATGTTATTATTAATTATATTTATATGTGGCTCTATCTTGGCTTTGGGTTTTAAGCCGTTTGCAAAAGGAGTAGAGGTTTCAAATGTTTTAGCTAATAGTTCTGCAGAAATAAACGGAGTAAAATCTGGAATTATTATTACTGCAATAAATAATGCACCTATAGAAAATTTAGCACAATTTAACGAACAAATAAGCAAAATCAAACCGAATCAAACGATTAGTTTGGATACGAATAAAGGGAAAATAGTTTTTGTCTCAGAGGAAGAAGATGGAAAACTACTTCTCGGGTTTGATGTTAAAGAAATATCTCGAACGAATCTAAAACAAGGATTAGACTTAGTGGGCGGAGTGCGAGTTTTATTAAAACCCGAAGAATCTTTAAGCAAAGAACAAATAGCAGATGTTATTGCTATAACTCAAAAAAGACTTAATACTTTTGGTTTACAAGATATTTCTGTAAGATCTGTTTCTGATTTTTCTGGCGGAAATTATATTCTAGTAGAAATGGCGGGCGCAACAAAAACAGAAGCAGCTAAATTAATTTCTCAACAAGGAAAATTTGAAGCAAAAATAGGGAATGAAAGTGTATTTACTGGTTCAGATATAAAACAAGTCTGCCGTTCTGCAGAATGTGCAGGAATAAGAGATTGTAGTCAAACTCAAGAAGGATGGGTTTGCCAATTTCAATTCAAAGTCGAAATTAGTCCAAACGCAGCTAAAAAACACGCAGAAGTGACAAATAAACTTGGCGTAATATTTGTAAGCGGAAAAAGTTATTTAGATAAAAAATTAGATTTATATTTAGATAACGAACTAGTAGATTCTCTTTATATCTCTTCGGACCTTAAAGGAGTGGAAGCAACATCTTTTGTGATAGAAGGCCCTGGTACAGGCAAAACAAAAGAACAAGCTCTAAAAGCAGCTTTAGATAATATGAAGGCTTTTCAAACCATTTTAATCACGGGTGCTTTACCAGTTAAATTAGAATTAGTTAAAATAGATACTATTTCTGCTACGTTAGGTGAAGCTTTCTTAAAAAGTGCTATGTTCGCCATATTTGGTGCTATTTTGGCTGTTGGAATTATTATTTTTATACGGTATAGAAATCCTCTTATCGCTGCAGCCATCTTTTTAACTAGCACATCTGAAATAATAATAATATTGGGTGTGGCCGCATTAATTCATTGGAATTTAGATCTACCTTCAATTGCAGGGCTTATAGCAGCAATTGGAACAGGAGTGGATGCTCAAATTGTCATAACAGACGAACTAATCCATGGAGAAAAAATTAGCAATTGGCGAGAAAAAATGAAAAAAGCTTTAGCTATAATTTTCGGTTCATTTGCAACCCTTGTTGCGGCAATGTTCCCTTTACTTACTTTTGGCGCAACTACTTTGAAAGGTTTTGCTATCGTAACAATAATTGGAGCAAGCATCGGCGTCTTTGTTACAAGACCTGCATATGCAGTAGTTGCAGAAAATTTATTGAAAACAAAAGAAATATAAAAGAGAAAATAAGTTTTAATAATAATGGCCACATCTATAAATAAACCTCTTATTTGGGTTTCAATCATTTTACTTTTAGCATTTGGTTTTTCGTATAGATATGAAGGACCTCCTACTCTTTCCGCCTGGTTTGGTGCTTTCATTTTAGCGTTAATAATTGTAAGTATTTCTTTTTTTGTGCATGAACTGGCGCATAAAATCGTCGGAAAAAAACTAGGAATACTTGTTGAACCAAAATTATGGATTAGTGGCGCAATTGCTTTGTTGCTTTTGTTGATACTTTCTAATGGCGCAATTGTGTTTGCAGCACCTTGGGCAGTTTACATGCGTGCAAAATCTTTTAGACCAGGTACACCGTGGCTGCATATAAGCCCAAAAGAAAAAGCAATTGTTGCTCTCGCAGGTATCTGTGCCAATATAGGGTTAGCAATTTTTGCAAAAATTTTTACTCCGGTTTTAGGACTAGTTTCAGAACAACTTATTCGAGTAAATTTAGCACTTGCATTTTATAATTTAATTCCTTGGGCAACTATTTTGCCAATTATGATGTTTCAATGGGCGAGTTTAAAACCTTTAGAAGCACCATATATTGAAGGCGAATACGTGTTTTTTGGTAGCAGACCTGTGTGGGCTTTTATGTTTTTCTTTACCATCTTTTTAGGAATTTCTTTTAAATATTTTAGCACCTTTGTTTCTTTATTATTGTCCTTATTTTTTACTTTTGGTCTTTGGATAGCCTGGCACTATTTTCTCGAACCTGAACTTATTTCGCCGAAAGGTCCTTGGCCAATTAAAAAGTCTTTAATTGCAATAGAGAAAGGGCCAACCTATAAAACTTACAAAAAGATAGCAAAAGGTTTAAGATAAAAATACTATTTTTAAGTTGGGGCTGTAGTCTAGCTTGGTAGGACTCGTGGTTCGGGACCACGCAACCCAGGTTCAAATTGAACGGGCTTATAAACCCGCCAATGTAAATCCTGGCAGCCCCACTAAAAATTTAAACTAAATTTTATGTTTGAACTTGTATAATTTATGAGATATGGCTTTTCAGAATTATTAACCGAACAAACAAAATCAATATTTTTAAACAAAAATAAATTTTTAAAGTGCGTACAATAATCAGTTAGATCTACCAGTTGCGTGGTGTAATGAGTGATTGCTTCTACTATGCCTATGTTATTATTTTCGTTTGCTATAGTGCTATTGTAGTAAATTTCATATATTTCATTAGTAGTTGCATAAAAGTTGATATCACAGGGTCCTTCTGATTGATTAACATTTACGCTTAATTTAGAATTATCTGCTTTTCTTATAACTACTATTTCTTTTTCGCAATTAGAAGCAGGTATGTTAGAAATCAAAGCAGGATTTGTATCACCACCAGTTATACGTATAATCATTTTAGAACTCCAATTTGTGCTATACCAGTTTTCATCCAACCAAGTTTTCCTAAAAGCGGCGCTATTAAGTAAATTTTTAAAGTGCACATCGCTTTCAAATTTTGTTCTTCCATCTAAATAGAAAGAAACGCTTAACCCTCCTAAAAACAACATTAATATTAAAATTGTAGTTATGATGTAAATTTGTGCTTTCATGGTCCTAAATAAAGTTTTACGGTTATCGGCTTTTCAACTCCAGCAAAAGTATATTCTGCAACAAATGCATCTTCTTTAAGAGTTATATTTTCGCATTGATTAGACATATTTTCCAAATAACATGTCACACCATCAAAATACTCTATTTTTATATTTTTGTTAGTGCTTTTTTTAATATACGTTTCAAGTGCACTAAAATTCGATTGGTTAAAGTTCGATACATCAAAAAAAGATTCTATCTCTATGTTATCTAAATTTTTAAGTAGATTGAAATGCTCCATCTCAAAACTCTTTTTTTCATAAGCATAATTGTTTTGATTTACAAAGAAATTTAAACTAATATAAATTAGTGAAACAATTAAAACTAAGCCTATAAATTCAATTACGTGGAAAAAGGCTTTTTTTACCATGCTATTAATTCGAAATCTGCTAGCATAACTTGATTATCGAAATAAAGACTTTTTTTACTTTTTAAAGAACAAAAATTTTTTGGAATGGTTTCAGGCCCAATATAGTCTATTGCAGAATAATTACCTATCTTAAAAGCCAGGTTTTCTTGGCTTCTAATAATCACGTTTTCTATAAAAACTAGCTTAGATTGTTGAGTATAATTTATTAAAATAAAATCTAAATCTGTGCTATTTGTATTAAATAAAATTGCCAATTTAGCTCCATTCGCGTCTTCAGATATGTTTACTTTATCGTCACTTTCTATACTAGAACTAATTAGCGTGATGCTAGAAAATGGAAAGAATAGAACAAGTTCGTAATTTGCTAACAAACTTGAATTTGCACTAATCATGAGTTGTTGTGCGCTAGCGTTCCGGCAAATTTTTAATCCAAAATTTTGACCGCATGCAGAATCTGTTATTTCTTGGAAAGCATAAACTTTGTATTTGACCTTCCAACTGTTTTTTGGGAAACTTTTTGACAATAATAGTTCTAAAGGCATATTTTTTGCAATCGTCCATTTACTCATATTTATTCCTCTATTGAGATTATCGCCTAGTCCAAACACAGCCAGCGTGCCGGAATTCCAATTTATTGGTTCTCCGGGAAAATCTAATATTTGTTCTAAAGCCTCACTTTTTTCACATAAACTTTGCCATTTAATATTTTCAATGTCGCTTGTAGTTATTGTGCTAAATTTTAGTAAAAGTAAAACAATAATTATTATAAAAGTAGAACTTACAACTAAAAATTCTATCCAAGTTTGCGCTTTTGAGCTCATGTCACGATTAAAGTTTTGCTGCTACTTTGCATAGTTCCCTGATAATCTATAATTGCAGTAATTAAATATTGGCCTGGTTGCAAAGGCGCTTTTATTATCGTGCTAAATTGGCCCAGGCTATCAGTGGTTAACGAAATTAGCCCTTCTGGGGTTGTAATGTCTACTTTAGCTCCGCCAGCAGGTATTTCGTTGTAATATACTCTTCCTAAAATACTTACACTTTGCCCGATACCTACGCTTTGTGGTGAAATTTCGAATTCGAAAGTAAGTTTTGCGGGCAATATCGCAAAAGAAAACACCACAAGCGCTATAGAAATCATTATAACTATGTGCTTCAAACCAGCGATCAGTTTTTCCTCGACAATTTGCCCAGATATTAAACCTAAACAAGCCGCTTGAACAATTGTAAAAATAAAGAATAGATTTTTATAGTAATCTAAACTTAGAAAAGAAACTGTGCTAAAGGTCATACCAATGAATGAACCAAATCTTTGTAAATATAAAATAGGCAACAATATTTTATAAAGCATAACAATTATACCTAATAGAACAAAAAATACTATATAAAAAACAATAAGGTGTTGAGTCATTATTCCTCTTCTTTCAGAAGTCATTTTTTTAAGTTCGTAGACATTGTTAGATAAAGAGTCTAAAACTTCTCCGATATCTCCTCCAGAATAAAACGATTCTAAAACGATTCCATTTATCCGTTGTATCAAATTCGACTCTTTAAACAAATCATTATATTTTTGCCATGCTTCAGGAAAAGGAAGATCCCATGAAAGCCAAATATTTAACTTTTTTATTTTTTTACTAAGTTCGCCATAGTCTGTTTCTGCTATCGTTTTAATGGCTTGAGGTATGGTCATACCTGATTTTATTGCTTGTGTGAAATCTGCCAAAAATGCAGGATACGCATCTTCGCAAAGGCGCAATTTTTGATACTCTATCCATTTAGGAGCGAAAAGATAGATAACAATCACAAAACAAGATGTAATTGTGATTGTTAGTAGTACAGGATACGAAATTTTAAGATAAAATAATAATATTAAAATTATGATTAAAAAAGCTATAGCAATTGCAACTATTTGTTTTTGTCTAAGTGCTTTTATCATGCTTCTGTTGGCGATAAGCCTTTAGCTATTAGTATGAACATTAATGTTAAAATAGGAATTCCTCCTATTACAATTAGAAGATTTATTGCTTTTAAAAATGTAACAGAAACCGCTCCTATTGCAGACATTATAGAGCTTATAATTAAGAAAAAAACTGCTCCAACAATAATTACTGTTATATAAATTTCTGTCAAAGAAGAAAGAAACGCGGAATATTCTTCTAAATTTTTTTTGTATTCTGTAGTAAAACTATCTACTTTTTCTTCTAAATATTTAGCCAAATCTCCTCCTACTGTTATTGTTGTTCTTATTCCAGCTAATAATTCATTCCACGTTGGGCTTGGCGATCTGTTTATGGCTCTTAATAACGCTGTAGGGATGTCCAAACCGAAAACTTTCAAATCTATATTTATTTTTTCCGCTTCTTTAGACAATTCTCCATATTCCTTAAATTTGGCGAGAAATTCGAAAAGTTTTTGAGGTGGAAACCCTGCGTGCGCTAAAGATGCTAAATAGAGAGTTGCAAAAGGAAGCGCATTTTCTAATCTTTTTTTCTTTTCTTCAGCTTGTAATAACGGATAAAAATAAGTAAATAAAAATGCACAAATACCAATTCCTAGCGAAGAAAGCAAAGATAAAATAATTGCCAAATATTTAAAATGTAATAACACAAATAGAACTAAAAGAAGAGGCAACGAAATTAAAAAAGCTAAAAAAGATATTAAAAAAATAAAAGAAACATATTCTTCTAAAGATTTTTTAAAATCTATTTCTTTTAATTTTGGGCCGAGCTTTTTAAAATAAATTAGGTATTTTTCACTCCACTTTTTAAACAACTTATGAGCGAGTTTATAAATTTCCATTTTACTTTTGTAGCAGCTTTGTTAAGCTTTCAGGATCTGAATAATACATATTGATTATGTTAATTATGTCTTTTATTTTGGTGATGTTTTTACTTTGCATCCAAGAAAGAACTTGCGCTCTTTTTATTAATTCTTGATTTATTCCTTCAGCATCCAGCCCCATGCGATTTGCCAATTTCCATAAAATGTGGCTTTGGTAAGGCTTAAATTCGTCTTTGCCAGGAACCCATTCAAATGCGGTGTTTGTAATTAAATCTTGTTTTTTTCTATCAAAGCCTTCTACTTCTATAATTTTACCAACTCTTCTTATCATTCTGTTTTCTTTTTTACTAATTTCTAAGAAAACAATAATGTCTAAATTTTCCAATAAAGATAATGGTAAGGAAATTGGCGGAGTGGTTAATCTGTCTATAACTGCATCTATTGTATCAGCATGCAAAGTCGCCATCGCAGCATGTCCTGTAGCCATCGCTTGAAACATCACAGCAGCTTCTTTCCCTCTAACTTCGCCAACAATTAAAACATCAGGACGTTGTCTTAATGAAGCTTTAAGCAAATCAAAAAGTGTAACTTCTCCGTATTTTTTTGGCCCATAGCCGGTTCTAGCGACTTGCGAAACCCAATTTACATTAGTTAATTGAAGTTCTGCCGTATCTTCTATCGAAACCGTTTTTAAGTTTGGTCTTATAAAATTTGCAATTGCATTCAAAAAAGTAGTTTTGCCAACAGCAGTTGTTCCTGCGATTAATATCGATTGTTGATTTTCTACTGCTAACCATAAATATGCAAGCTGCAAAGCATCAATTGTACCATAATTCATCAAATCAACAATCGTGAGAGGTCTTTTGAAAAATTTTCTTATGCTAAAATTGCTTCCTCTTCTTGCTATGTCTGTGCCATACGTTACTTGTAATCTTGATCCGTCTGGGAGTGTGGCGTCCAATAATGGAGAAGCCACAGAAACGGTTTTACCTGCTTTTTGAGCTAATTTCAACACAAACGCATCTAATTCAGTTCTATTTTCAAACCAAATGTTAGTTGGCATAGAACCGTAAAGCGGATTTCTATGAAATATAAATACCGGTAAACCTACTCCGTCGCAACTTATATCTTCTATGTTTGGGTCGCGCATCAATACTTCAATTTTACCATAACCAATGGTATCTCTCATAATGTAATATTTTGCTTTCAATATCTCTTCGTCACTTAGTTTTATGCCTAAAAAATCCCAAATTTCATTAATTTTAGAATCTAGGTATTCTATTATTTGTTTTTTTGCTTTTAATGCTAAAGGAGTTATATCCAATCTTTCTTGTAATTGTTGTAACGTTTGTTCGATTATTTCTTTTAATTCTTTTGATATGGGTGGTTCTTCAACAATATATACTAATTGTTCAGTTACAGGATTAAATTTTATTGTAGCAGTTGCTACTACGTAATCTATCCCTTTCCAAGTTTGTTTTATTAGCGGATATGTTTCGTATGTGGATTTTATTTGCTCTAAAATTTCGCTTTCGCTTATTTTTTTCTTTTCTATTTTTGGAATTTCTATTCTTATCGCTGTTTCTTTTGTTTCAGCTGCTTTTGGCTCCTTGGGCTGTGCTTCTCCTTTCTTATTTTCATAAGTTTCTGCAGCCTTTATGCTTTTTTCTTCGGTTTGCTTTTTAATTTTTTTAAAGAGTTCTTTTAAAGCCAGGGCCATTAATTTAAAAAAGAAATTATTGTTTAAAAAACTTAATATATTAAAATTGTACTTTCATTTATAAGATTTAGTCGCAACTTTTCCTTTTCTGAACCAACAAGACCTTGTATTGATATGTTTTGCCAATAATTTATTTCTGTAGTTTTTATTACCGAAGGGTTTCCAAAAGTTCTTAGCTCTATTTTATTACCTAGCCCAGTAATCGTATATTTTTGCTCGCCAATTTGCGATGGAATGTTAATTGTTATGCTTATATTTGTAGCATTTTGATTGTACAAAGTTCGCATTTTTAATAAGCCGTTATGTACTCTTTGCAAAATTTCTTCAGCGCTTTGTTCTAATATGTTTTCATTTAATTTTGCTTTAAAAAAATAGGCAGAAAAATAGACGCCACTTGCTAAAATCAGTGCTATTGCAATGGTGATTAATAAATAAACAATAGAGCTTTGCGCTTTCATTTTACATCAAATATGATCGTAGTGTTTGTAGAATTTAAACCGCTTTTACTTTCTTTAAAACTCACGATAAGCACATGCCTTCCTTTACCGGCGCCAGGCATTGCGCCTGGAGATAAAAATATTTGATGTGTTTTATTTGTCGAGTCTTTTAAAGGAATATATGTTAAATAAATTTCTAAAGAACCTTGTTCAATTAAAATGGCAAAATCGTCTTTACCCAGGATTCCTATTTTATTTAAATTGTTTAAATCTCCAATAAGTGCTTTTTGCGGTACAGGCGTTTTAAGTGCAAGTTGCCCAGAATAAAGAATTGTGCGATTATCCTTTAAAGTAATATATCCTTTGTTTAATTCAATAGGTACGCTTACAGAGGTTTGGTATGCAGCAGCATATTTAATGGCTTCATTTAGCTCTATAAATTTATTTTCTAAATTTTTAAGTTCAGCAAAATCTTTGGTATTTTCTATTAAAGGTATAGCCCATGCAATAGTTATTGCAGTAACAATTATGGCTATGGCAACGGTCATTAATACGCCTATAATGTTAGTTTGACCGGCCTTCATAATCTAAATTTTAAATTTTAGTTTATTAACTTTATGAATTATTAAATAAAAAAAATAACAGACAATAAAATTCTGTCTTACTTTTATTTATCCTATGCTTTCTAGTACCTGCTGTTTCCAGTTATCTCATATCTTTTATTTATAAAAAACCTTAATACTCCTGATTCTGGATCTCTCCAATGTAATTTTGCTTTTTTATAAAGTCCAACTTGTTTCTGGAACACTATAAAATGCCATTCGTAATCATCACCATACCAATCTAATGGAAGCCATACGTTTGGAATTCCGACGGATATGTTGACTTGATAATTAGGAGGCATACCTATATAAACTTGTTCGCCTTGGGAATATGAATTGGTATTGCATCCAAAGCCGTCATAGATTCTAACAGCTCTTGGCCCTTCATGCCCTTGTCTATTATCATGCGCAGAGAAAATCATGTATACGTTATAATCGCTGGGATTTGTAAGAGTGATATTCAAACACAACATTCCTTGACCAGTTCCCCAATCTACTAAAAATTTATCGTATTTCATTTCTAAGCCTACTGCTGTAGGGGGGTAATATCCAATAGCCGCAAAAGTACTGGCAAATAAACAAGTTACTGAAAATAATGCTGCTATTGTTAAATAAATTGTTTTTTTAAATTTCATTGGTCTCACCCTTTGTAAAAGAAGCAAATAAAATATATAAAGTTTTCTATAATGTAATTTATTGGCTGCAAGTATAATTTCGATCTACGGGGCAATTAGAGTTTTCGCATACAATTTGACACCATTTAACATATTCAGGGCATCTTTGACTAACATGTTTTATTTTTGCGCCATAAAGACCAGATCCAGATCCACTAATGCTTAGAGAATAGTTTGTTGTTTCGCCTGAATTTAGGATAATGTTTTTAGTGCAATCTCGCTCTACTATGCAGCTTGTATTTTGGTAACATGTTACAGATGCAGATCCGCCGTAGGCAAAAGAAGTTATGTTTTCTTCAAAGGTATCGTTATATTTTCCAGTATTTGTAACGAAAACATTAACACACCCGCTATTATTTACTGTTTCCCAATAAACTTCACGACCACAAACTTGAATATTTTGGGGAATAAACGTTGTTTCGGAAATGGCGTTAGAAAAAGTCAACCGCGCAACGCATATTTTTCCTAATTGAGGCGTCAAAATATCCGCAAGAGTTTTACCATTGCAAAGATTCGCATTTGCGTTTATCTCTAGATATGCAAAAGCGCCTTGGCCGATTTCGAGGCTGCAATTTAAACAAGAGCTCTCATCTAATATAAAGCCGCAAGTTTCATTTGAAGTTTTAATAAAAAGAAAAGCAGAATTTGCCAATTTTAAATTGCCAAATCCACAATTTTTTACAACTAAAGATGCGCTTTTGTCTTGGATATTATAATCAAAAGAAATTATTTTTGCACAATTCGAAAGTTTTGTTAAAAATTCTGCTTGGCCGCTTTCAGTAGCACCCTGTGTTTTTATTTGAGTTTCTTGGATAAAATAGAATGCAAAACTGCTAAGCACGAATAAAATTGCTAGCACTAATAATACTGCTATTACTGTTGCAACACCTTTTTTGGTTTTTTTATGAACCATCCGAACCTGGAAACGCCGCATTGCTATCTAAACTAAATGTTTTAATGTACGAAGGACATTTTGTAGAGTTATGGTAAAAATCTATTCGCCAATATTTTTCAGGCTTTCGAAAAGAATAAGTTGCTTCTTCTCCTGGCTGCAAATTGTAAGTATTATTGCACGGATAATCTTCAGAACCGCATTCTTCGCTGATCCCAAGCGAACATTGAGGGTTAGAATAAAAAGTGTGATTTGTATAATTAGTACCGTTATAAAAATAGAATATCTCTTTAATCGTATCTTTATGTTTTCCAACATTTTTTATTTTGATAATAATACAAGAAGGGTCGAATTTTTTTGTGTCCCATGTTAATATTCTTCCACAAGTCATAATTTCTTGCGGAGTGAAAATTGTAGAGGTAGAAAATGCACCAAAAGTCAATTTTGCTGTTCCTTGCACGCCAATATTTCTTGATAAAATATTCGCAAGAGGTTCGTTTTCACAATAAGCAGAGGAATTTAAATCAAAAATAACAGTTTCGTAAAGTGCAATCTTTTTTGCACAATTAATACAATTAGGTTCATTTAATTTTAAAAAACAATTTTTATCTCCAATTGAGATTTGAAGAATTGTTTGATTTGCAAGTTCAATTTCGCTACGACCGCAATTTTTAACAACTATTTGCGTTTCATTATCTATTGAATTATAATAAAAAGAAATAAGACGCGCACATTTTCCTAAATTAGCCAAAAATTGGTTTTGGCTTGCTTCAGTACTGCCCTGACTTTGAATTTGCAATTTCGAAATAAATATCCACGCACCAATAGCTATTGCAATTGTCGCTCCTAAAATAATTAAAAGAGAAATTGTTACTGTAATTGCTTTTTTCATTTAACTTTTTATGAAGCTGCCGCTTGAAGTTGTTTTTCCGCTGAAGTCTACCGTAAATGAAAATACTGTTCCCGTGGGTAAAGCACTAATCGAACAAGCAGTATTAGACAAATTTAAGATAATTTGTTGCATTTCTCCAACGTCCATAAATTCAGAAGGCCCACAACCGCTTAAACAAAAGTTTCCATCCCATGCTCTTGAACAAACAGTTACTTGATTGGCGTCTCGCAAAATCCATGTAGTAGTAGGATATGTCGAAGTATTAGATATAGAAATTTTGGTATTTCCTGTATTTTGAAAGATAATTGTTAAATTTTCTTGACCACTCTCGTTTTTATAATTTGCAGCAATGACATCTACTTTTGATGCTACTTGGGTCATCATTGTTCCTTGATAAGACTCTATTCCTCCTTGTAACTGACTCTGAATTCGACTTAACCAGAAAAAAGCGGCTCCTGCTACAGCAACAGTCATCATTAATAATAAGATAATAGCAATTATTGGAGTTATGCCTTTTTTGTTCAGCATTTTACAACCTCTTTATTTTTAAATTCGTAGCCAGTTCATTTAAAGCTTTTAGCAAAAGCGCGTTTTGTTCAAGCATTTTGTCTAATTTTGCTGAAAGCTGTTTATTTATATCCTCAGATTCTTTTAAATCTTGTGTTTTTTCAACCTCTGCAGTTTTTTTAATTGAAGTTTCTTCTTCGGGTAATTCAGCAGCAGCTCTTAGCGCTGCCGTGAGTTCTTTTATTGCTTTAACAATTTCTGCAACAGATTCTTGTGTTTTAATATTGCTTTCGATAAGTTTTTCTAACAACTCTTTTTGAGATTGCATAAATTTAAAAAGAATAAATATTTTTTAAGTCTTAGTTGTCACTTTTAAATCAATATTCTTCTTCATGCGAACCAGGTGTTTTTGGCATGCTAGCTTTGCTTGCTGCAATTACATCATCTATTCTTAATAGCATCATTGCCACCTCTGTTGCAGATTTAATTGCTTGTGTTTTAATCTTTAATGGTTCAATTACGCCTTTTTCTTCCATGTTTACTGCTTTACCTTCGAAAACATCTAAACCCGCGCTTGTATTTCCTTCATCATGCAAAGCTTTGAGTTCTGTTAGTTTATCAATGGAGTCTAAACCTGCATTTTCAGCTAATGTTCTTGGTATTACTTCTAAAGCATTTGCGAATGCTTGTATTGCTAGTTGCTCTCTGCCGCTGAATTTTTCAGAAAACGCTCTTAATTGTCTTGCTAGTTCTATTTCAACTGCTCCGCCTCCAACTACGTATCTTCCTATTGTCAAAGCAGCCGCCAAATCACCTATTGCATCTGTCATGGCTCTTTCAACCTCAGCAACAACGTGTTCTGTGCCGCCTCTTAACAAAATAGTAATTGCTTTTGGGTTTTCACAACCTTCTACAAAAGTCATGGCTTCTTTGTGTATTTTTCTTTCTTCAACAATACTTGCTTTTCCCAAATCTTCAGGTTTCAAATCGTCCAAGTTTGCAACTATTTTTGCGCCCGTTGCTTTTTCTAAAGCTTCCATGTCTGATTCTTTAATTCTTCTAGCAGCATAAATTCCTTTTTTGGCTAAATAATGTTGCGCCAAATCATCTATTCCTTTTTGACAAAATACAACATTTGCGCCAGAAGCAACTATTTTATCTACCATGCTTTTAATCATTTGTTGCTCTTGCTCGATAAATCCTTGTAGTTGCCTAGGGTCTGTTATTTGAATTTTAGCTTCTGTCTCAGTTTCTTTAATTTCAATAGGACAATCTAAAAGCGCAATTTTAGCATTTTTTACTACACTTGGCATGTTTGGATGTACTTTTTCTTTATCCAAAACAATTCCATTTATTAATTTAGAATCAATTATTCCGCCTCCTTCTTTTTTTTCTATTTTTATATTTGAGGTATCTATGGATATTTTTCCGTTGGATGTTTCGGCTATTTTTATGATTGCAGACACCGCAATATCAGCCAATTCTTCACGAGCGATCTCTACATTTTTGCCCGTCATCGCAGTTTTAGCTATTTTTTTTAATATCTCTTTATCTTTCAGAGTGACTGGTTTGCTAATATTTTCAAGAATTTCTTGTGCCTTGTCTGCAGCGATTTGAAAACCTTTTGTAATAACGGTGGGATGAACATTTTTATCTAAAAGTTCTTCAGCATTTTTCAAAAGCTCGCCAGCAAGAACCACCGCGGTTGTTGTACCGTCTCCAACTTCATCTTCTTGTACTTTGGCAATTTCGACCATTATCTTTGCTGCAGGATGCTCTATTTCAATGTCGTTTAAAATTGAAACGCCATCATTTGTTATTGTTATATCACCTAAACTGTCTACGAGCATTTTATCCATCCCTTTCGGACCTAGAGTTGTTCTCACAGTGTCCGCGACAGCTTTTGCTGCAGCGATGTTATTTCTTTGGGCAGATTTGCCAGTATTTCGAAGTGTACCTTCAGGTAAAATAAAGATTGGTTGCACTTGTTTTGTCATTTTATCACCTCGCAATTAGTTAAATATAATTAAAAAATCGAAATAATGAATCAATATAAATTTTTCGATTTTTATAAGTAATGACAAATGGCTTGGTATGTAGCAAAATCTGTATGATAGTGATTGGGCACATCAATAAATATGTCCGCCCCAAAATGATCCCCTTCTTGCCCAGTACAATTTATTTGTAAGGAAAAAGGCATTGTTTGATTTGGGTTTAACCATAAATAATAAAGACCATCCACGGCCCAACTTTCATTACAATTCCAATATTTATAAAAACGAATTGTTGCGGGACCATAAGGATTTCTATACACATAGAATTGTTGCCCTTCTGTTCCAATATTTATTAATTGAAAATTAAAACAATAAGAAGAAGTACTAAACATGGAGCAAGTAGCACTTGGTCTATCTAAGTCACAAGCTATTATCGAACGCGGTGCTAATTTCGGAATACCATCTACATATTTTGGTAATATCGGCAATTTTAGGTTCTTTTCTATCTGTTTAAATTCTAGTGCAAATACAAAAGGCACAATGAGTACTAAAAAGGCCGTTACTTGTAAGCATAACAAAATTTTTTTAAAGTCCATATTTTACTATATTGTTTTAATTTTTTAAACCTTTTGCTAATTAAATTTTAAAAGAAAACAAGCACTCTTCAATTTAATAAATCTTTTTTAGCTCTTTCCGAATATCTGCTAAAATAACCGCTATTACTATCGCAGTGATTGAGGTAAATGCGATAAAAAACATAATTAGTGATTCTATAGTTAGCATTGTTATTGTGCTTGCGGATTTTGCTATTAGCCAAAGTACTGTTACCGTCCAAATAATTAATATTCCCAGCAGCATTAGCTCGATGAAATCTGGTTTTGTTATTTTAGTTTTTGCAATCATATTTCAAATAAAAATTTTCTCTTTAAATATCTTTTTGATAATTATTCGATGGTATTAAAAATATTAAAACGATTCAAAATCTTTTTATTTAGAAAAAAGAATAAACTTTAATGGCTAATGTCATTAACCTTTTAGATAACGAGCGTCTTCAATATACTGGTTTTTTTGAATTAGAAGCAACATATACTCATGCTCTTAATTGGTTGCTCTGGAGAAAATTTGAAGTAAGTGAAAAAAGTTACATAATACGAGAAAAACCGTCTGGCAAAGAATTATTTATAGAATGGGAAGCGACTAAAAACGTTGACGAATATTCTCAAATAAAAATAAAAACAAGATGGGAATTATTTGGAGTAACGGATGTAGAAGCAAAAAAAGAAGGAAAGCCTAAAAAAATGCAGAAAGGGGAAATTAATTGTTACGTTAGTGCTGATTTAATAACAGATAGACAAGAATTTTGGGCCAAAAATGTTTGGCTCTCGTTTTTTAGAAATTTTTATGATAGATATATTTACAGAAACACGATATCACAACTTAAAGAGGAAATATCCAGAATTGGTTGGGAGTATTTTAATGAAATAAAAGCATTTTTGCAAACTTACAGGTATGTGGCATAGCAACATTTTAATAGGTGCAATAAAAGTAATATTAAATGGCTAATGTTATTATTCTTCTAGACAGAGAAAATTTACAATACGTCGGTATTTTGGATGTTGATGAACTTTTAAGACATGTTCGTTCATGGCTTAGTTGGAGACGATTTGATATCGAAGAGCAGAGATATACTGAAAAAGTGAAAGGCGTACGCGAATACAAAGTGTGGTGGATAGCAACAAAATTTATTGATGAATATTCTGCTATTCGTTTAAAATTAGAATGGGAAATTTCCAACATATCTGATATCGAAACTCGGATAGACAAAACTAAAAAGATAATGCAAAATGGTTCGGTAAATTTATATTTATCTGCGGAGCTAATTACAGATAGACAAGACTATTGGACTAGCAACGTTTTATTTAGTTTTCTTAGAGGTTTTTACGATAGATATGTTTATAGAAGCACAATAGAAAAATTAAAAGCAGAAACATGGAATTTGGGATGGGGTTTATTTAACGAAATAAAAGCCTTTTTACAACTTTATAAGCAAATTAAAACTTAGGAGGTGTAAAAATGCAAGACATCTGGACAGATTTTGAATCTCAAATGCGGGCAATAATAAGACAAATAGAAGGGTTGGCTCGCAAGATGGCTACAAACGAATTTGTTTTTAAAGAGCCATTGGCAGATATGTCTTTTAAAGATAATAAATTAAAAATTGAAATAGATTTACCAGGTGTAGAAAAAGAAAATATACAAATATTGGCCACAGAGAATGATTTGGAAATAAAAGCAGAAAAAAGAATCGAAAAAGAAGAAAAAGGAAAATCTTACTATAAGCAAGAACGTCAACTTGGAACTTATGCAAGAAAATTTGTTTTACCCGAAAAAATAGACCCAAAGACTATTGTAGCTAAATATGAGGACGGCGTGCTTAAAATAGAGGCAGAACTTAAAGAGAAAAAGAAAGAAGAAAAAGTGAAAGTTAAAGTCAAATAGAAATTTTATTGTTTTCAATTTTGAATTTTTTATTTATAAATT
>JAWAPU010000008.1:0-17394 GCA_038894275.1 Candidatus Nanoarchaeia archaeon
AAAAAAGCCCCACGCCTGCCGAAATTCCTCTACATCCGAAAAACCTTTGCTAAACCATACCCCTACTAAAAAGCCCCCCTCGTATTCATACACCGCTGTAAATGTGCCATCTTTACTAAGAATTTCGTATTTCATGGCTGTCTTCGTTTTCTTAACATCTCTTCTACTTGCGTAATTAGTGCGTTTAGCTCGTCTGAACAATAATCGTTTAGTTTTTTAGGATTACAAACACCGTACTTCTCGACCCACCCATATATCCGTTCCATATCCGCTTTGCCGTCCTTTTCATACCCTAAAGTTCGAAGTAAGGCGATTACCTTCTTGCGCTTTACGTCGTTGCTGCGCTGCCATGACACTTCCGTTTTTGCCTGTTGCCCTGCCTGACAAGGGATTGGTAGTTTATCGCCATTTGCCCAAGCCCTCACTATCCTTGTGAGGGCTAAAATTTCCAAATGCGACAGACTCTTCAAACTCTTTGTCCGTCCGTCCGTCAGTTGCCTGATTGCGCCTTCTAACTCTTCCTTCCCCAAACCCGCACGCTTTAAAAGCCAAAATATGTAAGAATACCTGTTTTTCATTTCAATTTCCTGTTGTATTGTTGAATACTCATATCCACTATCACCAGCACCATCACCAGTATGGCGACCCAATACTTGCTCGCTTCTGTCGCATAGTTTGCCCCCAGCCAAAATGCCAAAAGCAACCCTATCATATATCTAAGCATATTTTTTAACTTCTAAAGGCATGAATGTTGCCCAACGATTAATTGTTTCCTTATCAGAAATGCAAGTAATTCTCAAAGATGGAGAAATAAATAAGAATTTTATTAATTCATCAGGCAATAACTTTATCCCCAAATATTTAGATATGTCTTCAAAATTAAATTTTAATGTTTTATTTTCTAAATGTGGTGTAGTGTCTAAATTTCTATACGGATAATCTACAGTAACACTAAATATTTTTCCTCCCCTTTCTGCAAGTGCTGTAGCAAAGATTGTTAAAATGTGATTTACTGTTTCATAATCTGTTCCGGTAACTTCTATTAAAACGTTTTTTGTATTTTCATCTACTTTTCCTAAATCTGCAGAATTAATTATCGGTGGCAAGCTAAGTATTTTATTATCAGAATCTATAAAAATAGGATATTCTTCCAGGCTTTTAATTAAATTTCCATATTTTTGCCCTTTTGGATGTTGCTTTAATATTTCATGAGGCGAAATTTTATTTTCAAAACCCAATGGGATAAATGCATTTTCATGCGGTTTTGTTGTAGTATATTTTAAAGGAAATTTTACAAGATCGAAATTATAAAAACCGACAGATGCTTTTGCCCTATCTCTTCCATAGCCAGTGTCTATTTTACTTTGCGCTTGCATTAATTGCTCAATGATTTCGCTTGTAAATTTTATGTTTTTAATTACAGCGCACGCAATAAAAGGTCTTATTTTTTCTAATTTAGAAGAAACAAATACTTTTAAATCACTTTGAGTCGCAACAAATTCTTTAAGCCCTCTTTCAACTCCGAGGATGCCTTTTAGTTCTCTAGCAATGCCCTCAATAGTCCATAAATCAGGTCTATTTCCATCTGCTAATTCCAAAGTTAAAATATCATTTTCAAAACTTTTAATTTCGCCTTTAATATTAAAAATCAATGGCTCCAGATCTTCTTTTGTTTTAGGCAATTTTTCTCCAACAAGATTTCTTAATTCATTGAATTTTATTTCTATAAGTGGCATCTATCCTCCTTTTAAAATGCGTGCGATTTCTTTGCCGAAATTTCTAGCCCATTCCGGTCCGGATGCGGTTATAATTTTACCATCAACCACTAAATTGTTTTTTGAATACTTCGCACCTGCTTTGGTTAGAATATCTATCGATTGTTTATATGCTGAAGAACTCCAAACCGTGGCTTTTTTATTTTTTAAAACTCCTGCTTTTGCTAAAACTACAGGGCCCAAACAAATCGCGCCTATTACTTTTCCTTTTTCAAAGCCCTTCTTAACAAGATCGATAACTTCTTCATAATTTGCTAAGTCCGGTGAACCGGAACCACCAATAACTATTATCGCATCAAATTCATCAAGAATCGCATTTTTTACAGCCACGTCAGGCTTAATAATTGCGCCAAGCATTCCAAATGCGCTCGTAGTATTTATAGAAGCAATTTTAACTTCTATGCCTTCTTTTTCAAGTTCTTCTTTGGTATGAAATAATTCTTCATCACGAAAGCCTTTTTGTGCAATAATTAATAAAACCTTCATTTTATTTCCTCCATTTTCAGAGCCCTGTTGGTATATCTATGAATTGCACATCAACTTTAAATTTTTCTTTTAGCACTTTGCCAAGCGCTTTAACACCGAGCCGCTCGGTGGCATGATGCTGCGCGAATATCACATTAATACCATTGTCTTTGGCCTCGTTCCAGATCTCCGCAGTGTCGCCCGTTATATAAAGATCTACTTTCTTGCTCTGTGCTTCGAAAAAGCTTGGATAACCGCCTCCACCTGTAACAACTGCAACCGTCTTAATCTTTTCTGGCCCAAAGGGCAAAACAACGCATTTTGTTTTGAGTTCAGCGTCTAATTTCTGGGTAATTGCCTTTAGCGGCATTGCTGTGCGAAACTTACCAATCCAGCTTATTGGCTTGCCCTCTATAAAACAGAATTCCGCATCTTTTGCCGCACCTAAAATTCGGAGGAGCTCTGCATCATTTCCAATTTCTGGTTGCGCATCTAATGGAAGATGTGCAGCATATAGAGAAATTCCATTTCTAAGTAAAAGCTCTACTCGCTTTTTTGTGATCTCGCGTAGCGAAGGATTGCTCTTTGCCCAAAATAGTCCGTGATGTACAAGCAGCAGATCCGCATTAACCTCTTTCGCTCTTTTGGCAGCCTCTAAACCAAATGTAACGGCTAGTGCAACCTTCTCGACCTTGGATCTTCCTTCTACTTGCAGACCATTCCAACTATCATCGATTTTAACAAAATCCTCTATCTTGAGGTAATCATCTAACCATTTAACTAGTTCTTTTAATCTAGCCATTAGACCTTTGCCTCCCTTAACCATTGAATATCATTACTAAATAATTGTCGTATGTCTGTTATGTTGTTGCGAATCATAAATAATCTATCTATACCTATTCCCCAAGCTAGAACTGGCGATTTAATATTAAATATTTCTGTTATTTCTGGTCTGAATATTCCTGCTCCCAGCACTTCAATCCAGCGTCCATTCCACCAAATATCTGCTTCTAAAGAAGGTTCTGTAAATGGAAAATAACTAGGTCTAAAGCGAATTTTTTCAATTCCAATAATTTTTTGAGAAAATTCTCTAAGTAGCCCCAACAAATGTCTTAAATTTAAATTTTTTCCAAGTAGTAACCCTTCGCATTGATTAAACTCTGGTAAATGCGTAGCATCTACAATATCAGGCCTATAACATCTTGCTATGCTAAAATAAGCGCCAGGAATTTTAGGGTTATTTGCAAGGACGTGTGCAGAAAGCGCTGTGCCGTGAGATCTAAGAATTAATTTGCTAGCAAATTCTCTATCAAATTTATATCCCCAGCCGCTACTTCCTGCTATGCCGCATTCGTGTGCGCGAGCAACAAGATTAACTAGTTTTTCGTATTGTTTTAATTTCGTTTTTTCAGGATCTTTGATATAATAAATATCATGAATGCCTCGTGCAGGGTGATCTTGCGGCATATATAACACATCACAATTCCAAAAATTTGTCTCAACCAAAGAGCCTGTAACTTCTTCAAATCCTAAAGCAACGAGACCTTCTTTTACCTCTTCTAAAAATTTTTTATACGCTTGACTTTTTCCTGGCCAGATTTTTGGGACAGCAGATTTTATATCAAATCTTCTAAATTTTGCATTTTTCCAAGATCCCGATTTTATAATTTCTGGAGTTAATAATCCTATGCGTATGTCCTCTTTAACTATCTTAACAACTTCTTTTCCTAAATTTGTTATCTCTAAAATAGCCTTTTTCTTTTCGCTTTCTTCAGCTAAATTTCTCTTTTTAAAATTTTCAAATCCTTGCTTATCTTCAGCCAACAAGTCTTTTATGTTAATTTCGTTTTTTGTATTTAATTTTTCCAAAAATAGTTCTTCTAAAGTTTTTTTGCTTAAGTAGGAATTTCCAATTTCTGTAAGTTTTATTACGTCCTTTTCAAACGAAATAGCATTTTTAGTTTTCCAATAGCCTATCGAAAAAAGTATTTCTTGTCTATTTAATCCTAAATCAGTCGCAATTTTCTCCGCACTTGCAGGACCCATTTTTAAATAATTTAGAAATCTTCTCTCAGGCAAACCCTTTGTTACATAACTTTTTCCCAATTTTGTTAAAATGGCACATTTAATAATAGTTTCATCAGTTTTAATTAGCCCTTTGTTTTGTAACCATAAAATTGCTCTTCTTATCGAGTCGATATTTTCGTTGGTATTTTTAGCAAGCTCTTCTATCGAATAACTTCGCTTATTTAATTCTTTTAAAATTTTAATTTCAATATCTTGTAAAGCCTCTGCTAATTTTTCAATTGTGGCCATTTATTCATTTGATTGGAGTTTAGTCTATAAAAAGTTTTTTGCATTAATGCAATTTTAACGATTCGATTTTGGCCACTATTTCGTCCACGATTTTATCAGGTTCTTTATTCATCCAAATCTCGATAAATGGCACTTTGGCTTTATAGTATTCAAGAACTGGTTCACTTTGACTTTTATAAATTTTTAATCTTTCTTTTATTACATCTGGCGTATCGTCTTGTCGTTGAATTAATTTCGAACCGCACTTATCACAAAGCATATCTTTTTTTGGTAATAAAGGTGGTAAATTATATTCGACTCCATCGATTACTTTGTGTATGTCTGCTATGTTGTAATTGCCGTCGCATGCAGGATTCGAGCAAATTCTTCTAGCAGAAATTTTTTCTATCAAAATTTCATCAGGCGCATTTATTTTTATTATAGCATCAATTTTTGTTATGTTGTCTAGTGCTTTTGCTTGTTCAATTGTTCTAGGAAAACCATCTAACAAAAAATTGTTTTTTTTAGCAATTTTATTTTTAATAACTTTAATTACAATTTCGTCAGGTACTAATTTTCCTTCTTTTAAATAAGACTCTACTTGTTTACCAAGGGTTGTTCCTTTTTTAATTTCTTCTCTAAAAATATCACCCGGGGCGATTTTTTCTAAATTATATTTTACTTTTAAACGCGAACCGTATGTTCCTTTACCGGATCCTGGCGGACCAAAAATCAATAATTTCATTTTAGCCTCCTCTGTATTTCTACAAGATCGCCTCTTTGAATTGCTGGTTTTTTTAAAGCTTCATTTATTGAAATTAAAATTCTATCTCCTCCAAATTCAACAATTTTTTTTTCAAGGAGAATTAATTTTTCGGCAATTTCTTCAAAACTTCCAAGATTTGATACTGCAGAGTCTATACAATTAAGTGCAAATTTCAATTTATTTCCTTTTGCATTTAGTTTTAAGAGTTCATATTTTACATTGTCTCGCCCAGGCCAATGTATTTTAGCATGATCTAATAAAATAGCAATTCTTTTATCTGTTTCAGCCAATTCTTTTCTAAGCTCAGAAGCCATATCTAATAATTTTATTAGCGCATTTCTGGAATGTTCAAGTTTTTCTTTTTCTGCTAAAAAAATACTAATGGTTTTAAGGGGCTCTTCTAGTTTTGAAACATCTAAGCAAAGTTTACTTTCAAATTTTGCAAGCGCAATTATTTCTGTTTTGATTACGTCCGGTTCTAACTTATTTATAAATTTCTTATCGAATAGCATAATTCGCTATTAAATTTCAAGTATTTAACTTTTTTGAAAAAACTTTTAATTCTTTGCTTTCATATCTTGTTTTATGGGTACAAAAGACTATTGCCTTTTTCCATATGTAGATAATTCCGGCAACATATATCAAATTGGAAAAATACAGATAGAAAACTTAATTAAAACAATTGAAGAAAAACCAAATGAAGGCGACATATATTTTTTAGAGGGGCTTTTAAGCATATGCGAAAAATATATAGAGTTGCCTCACGATAAAAAAAATTTAATCAGGATCGATACGCCCGTCTTTTCCCTTTTATCAACGCGAGACAAGGAGATTAGCTATGTAGATTTTTGTACAATAGGTGTGGAAAATACAAAAAAATTTTTAGAAAATGGGATAAATACTTTAAGAAAAAAATTTAATATTGAATAATATGCCATTTTATATAATAGAACATTTAGAACCAAAACTATACGAGTGGTGTTTTTTAGAGTATAAACATATTTCTAAAATTGTTGGCAGGAAAAATTTACTTTTTACAAATTTGAAAAATTTAACCAATAATGAAATTGCAAAGCTAAAAAAACTTGGTAAAACAGAAGAAAAAAGTGTTTTAGAATTAAATTTAGATAAAAATAAAACTTGCATTCTGGACCCTAATGCTAAAAAAACTTTAACGCCAAAAATAGCAAAAAAATTCGAAAACTTTATTTTTGGTGGAATTTTGGGAGATAATCCCCCGAAAGCCAGAACTTATGAATTTTTAACACAAAAATCAAATTTCCCAGCGTTTAATTTAGGCAAAATGCAAATGTCTACAGACACAGCAGTGGCAGTTTGTAAAGAAATAATTTTTGATAAAAGTTTAGCAAAATTGAAATTTAAAAATAATTTAGAGATAAGAATAGAAAAAAATTTGTGGGAAGAATTACCTTATAGATATCTAATTAAAAACAACAAGATTTTATTCACTCCAGGAGTAAAAAAATTGTTAAAAAAATTTGCTGAAAAAGGACTTTAGAAAATTAAATTTTTTCCCAATTAATTTTATGTTTTTCCAAAATATCTATTATTTTTTCTCTTTGTTCTGCTTTTAACCCTTTCCATTCAAGCGCCACGAAGTCTGGTTTTGGCCAAGTTTTTTCAATTGCTTGGAGAACCATTTTTTCATTTAACGTATCGCTATGATAGCTTGGACAAATATGGCCAATTGCAAATTTCCCAGATAAAATTTTTTTAGTCCAAACAGGTGCATAGTGTGGCCCACCAAAACCTACACATATGTCTTCTTTTTCCGGTTCTTTTTTTAACAATTCAAGTATTGTTGTTGCCACTATTTCACAAACACTTAAATCCGACCATTGTTTTTCGGAAGAGCCTATTTCGGCAAACATAATTGGTAAGTCAATTGTTGGACCGTGATGCGTAACTTCTAAACCGACTTCGTAATTTATTTTTTTAGAATCAATTTCTTCTTTTGTTAACCGCAGAAAATTAGTAATATAAAGAGCAGGAGCTATAGATAGTGTCTCAGATTTACCGCCAAGATCTGCCGAAGCCCAGTTTCCTGGTGCATGAGCACTAATCATTGCTTTTCCAGAAGCAGATTTGTGTGTAGAAGGAACAATAACTAATTTTGGTATAGGTTTTTTATCACCTATATAATCTAATTCTAAAACGCCTCTTTTTGTCTTTTCAAACTCTACGTCTCGCAAATTCGGCAAATTTATTAAATAATTACCAATATTTTTACTTGCTAAATTTGTTTCAGAAATTACTATTAATTTCATCTTATCAATATAAATTAAAAATTCTTATTTAAGACTTTTGAGCTTAATTTTTGTTTGGATTTTCAATTTTACTTTCTGATTTTTGTAAGTTGACGCCGAAATGTTGCAAAAGATCTATATCCCCCCATTTAACTATCTTGCAGTTAATTTGAACTATATCTGAATTAATAGTGTTACCTCTGACCAACTTTCTTTCTTTGCGACCTTTAAATTTCTTTAAAGGTCTATACCCTTGTTTCGTCCCATCTAAAAGTAATCTTACTTTTCCTCCACTTTGCACATCGGAATGCATAGGAAAACCTGCTTTATCCGAACCGCCAGTTATCTCGAACTCAAAGCCTGGTAAATTTATTAATTCACCTCTAAATTTATCGCCTATTTTTTTGCCAATTAATTGTTCCGAATCTGGTGCTCTAAGTTCTGTTTTAAAGCATCTTTTTGTTTTTGGGTCGCCTATTACTAATTTAAAATCTACCATTTTATCGTGATGCAGCAGCCTGTCTTTCTAATTCAGTTTTTTTAGTTATGCAATTTGATTTCGGATCGTTTGACGCTGTAGCAATGATTTCATCAGCTAATGCTTGCCACATTTGTTTTTTATTTTTTCTCGACGCTATAAATGCGCCCTGTACCATCCATCTCAGCGCTAAATCGATTCTTCTTTGTGGAGCCATGTCCGCAGCTTTTGGGTATCTTACGCCACCATATTCTATAGTAGCGATACCTTCACAGGGCGTGCCAATTTCGATGGCTCTTACAAAAACTTCAATAGGGTTTTTATTTGTTTTCTTTTCAATTGTTTCAAATGTTTTTCGTATTATATTTAGTTGAGTAGGATACATTCCAGGTAAGTGTTTAGAGCTCCAATAATGTTTTTTACCTTTATGACCTGGCACCATTAACTTGCCTATTAATCTTTCGACTATATTTTTCTTTGATTTCCAAAATTGTTTTTTAATAGCTCGCCCTGCTGAGTAAGGTATATATACAGGAGTTAAATTAATATACGGTTTCAAACCAGGATCTTTAACTTCGACATCAAAAGACCAAGTGCCTAATAATTTGATATTTTTTTTATTGTCTGAGAATTTATTTGTTGGTTCTGCGGCTACGCCGCTTTCTTTTTTAACTTTTTTAATTTTAGTTGATTTTGTTTTCTTACTTTGTGTCTCTTCTGCGATTTTTTTACTTTTATCTTCTTTTTCAATTTCAGCGTTTTCTTTTTTAATTTTTGTGCTCATTTTATCGTCCGACAGTTTTTTCTATCTTTTTCTTACAGAGCCATTTTAGCGGTTGATTGTTAACTTTTATAACTTTCCATTTAACTTCCGGAATGTCTCCTTTTGATTTGCCCATTCTCCCACCAATACCTTCAACTAAAACCTCATCATGTTCGTTTATAAAAGTTATAGCATGATTGCCAGGGCAAAACGCGGTAATTTGCTTGCCATTTTTGTTTAATTGTATTCTTACAGCTTTTCGCATTGCAGAATTTGGCTGTTTGGCTTCTAGTTGCCTCTTCTCTAAAACAAGACCGCGCGCCATTGGCGCACCTTCCAATGGATCGATGCGTTCTTTTAATCGTAAAACTCTTTTAACATACCATTTATTATTCCATCTGAATTTCTTTCTTCTATTTTTAACTTTCTTTCCAGCAAATAGTCCTCTTCCTTTTTTAGACATATTTTTGGCTTTGTGATGTTTATTTATAAAAGTATCGCTAGGAGTTGTTTGTTATTTTTCTACACAGATGATTTCCAATTTAAAACCAAAATTGTCTGCAAAAGTATTTTTAAGCGTTTTTTTGAGCTTATTTATTATTTCTTCATATTTTTCAATTTCACAATTATTTTTTATGCAAGTTAATTTTCCAACATAATTTATTTGATAAATTTCAAGATTATTTGTTATGTTTTGTATGATTATTTTGCCGAATGAATTATTTTGCGTGTCTGCACTTACAGGCAAGTAAATCTCTAGAAATTTATTGTCTTTGTCGTATACAATACAACAAGGAACTTTTATTTCGTTGCACTTTTTCACAGTTTCAAATATTTCTTTTGCAGCATTTAATTTTTCAGCTAGGGTTTGGACTTCCTCAAAGCATTGCTTAATTTTTTCATATCTTTCGTACGCCTCAATTTTTTCTTTGTTTTTTTCTACGTCAATTTTGTCAACAATTTCTTTAACCAAATGCGCTGCAGGAATTAAATTTGCTTCATATGCCTTTTTGAGTTTGAGCTCTTCGCCAGCTCGCATAGCTTCCGCTTTTAAATGTTCGTATTCTTCCATCTTGAAATTTTTAATCTCGCTTAGTATTTTTTCAAAATCTTCTGAAGTGGTTACTTGAAAATTATATTTTTCAAATATTTCTTTTAATAGAGTTTCTTCAGATTTTGTGTTATAATTTATAATTTCTTCTAAATTAGAAAAATTACTAATTTTTGAGATACGTTCTTTTACAGCAGACTCGGCTAATGTTAGGTAAGCCTTAAAAACACTATCAATTTCGGAAAACTGATTTTTTATGTGTTCTTCAATTTTGGCTATCTTTTGTTTTTGTTGTTCAACAATTTGACTTAGCGTAGAATATTCTTGTTCTATACGTTGTTTTTCTGCCAAAGTTGATCCAAACTTATCTCGTAGTTTTTTAACATCTTTTTCTAACTCATTTTTTTGCCGTCTAACTTTTTCCAATTCTTCTAAAAGTTTTTTATTTTTATTTTGCAAGGCAACAAGATCAGCACTATTGTATTTGTCAGAATTTTCTTCTGCCGCAATTTTTTCCACATTAACTCCGTTTATGCGGCTACAAATAGTCTCTATGTCATTTTCGTCAACCACGCCTTTCGGAGCTTCTATAACGATACATCTATTTTCACGCAAAATAGTAATTTGGTCTCGACAACCTTTGTTTTTAAAATATTGTTTAGTTCTGTCTTCCGCAAATAAATCATACGGTTTGTCTTCTCTCCAAGTTCCAGGTTCTTTAACTTCTATGATCCATTTCTCTAAGTTTTTATTTGCCATATTTTAAACATAAAAAATAATTTTTTAAACTTTGTGCGTTAGCTCAAAAATTATTTCAAATTTATGATTTATTCAATTATTGTTTCATAAAGTAAATTAGAATTTTGCCAAATAGATATTTTTTCTAATGGACCCAAGTAATTAAAACTGCCTTGAAAGCCTTGCTTTTTTATTACTTGAATGCATGTTTCTGTAGAAGGTTGTATTTTTATATTTATTTTAATTTCTTGATTTTTAATTTCGTAAGTAGCATAAAGTTTGTTACAGGGGGTAGGTTTTTCTACAAACCCTTCGAAAATCACTCTATCTCTTGTCTTAGATATGTACACATGAAATTCGTTTATTTTTTCATCTTCATTAAATTGAAAATTTGTAATTTGGATTTTATTTTTTTCTTGTAGTTCTAAGAGCATTAAACTCGCAGCAAAGATAATTACAATTATTAAAATCACGCAAACAATAGCATTTTTTTTCAATTTCAAAGCAGCCATTTCCCAAAAAGAAAAATTTAAAATATATATTTTTCGAAATTAATTATGCCCGCGTAGTCTAGTGGTTAGGATAGAGCCCTGTCACGGCTCAGACCCGAGTTCAAATCTCGGCGCGGGCGCTTTTAAATTTTAAACAATTTAAATTAGAATTTATTGGCTTGTCAATGCTTTGCATATTCGTAATTTTTATTAAATTTATCTACTTTTTTTTTAAAATGATCGCGGAAGAGAAAAAAAGAGAGATATACGAAGCCCATAAAATAGGGTTGAGCTCAAGGAAAGCAGCTGAATTTGCTGGCGTTGATCGAACGACTGTTTTAAATTATTGGCGTAAAGCTGGGTTGCATCCAAATTTTGCTCCACACGCCTCAAATAGACTCCCAAAAGAAACGATAGAAAAAATATTCGAAGCATACAATTTAGGTATGTGTGTAAACGAAGCTGCAGAATATGCAAACGTTCATCCTTCTACAATTCGTAAGTATTGGAAGCAAGCAGGATTAGTGGTTGAATTTAAAAAGCCTAAAACGCCTTCTTTAGATACTTTGTTGTATAAAGTTTTTCAAAACTCAGAAGAAGAATTAACTTTTAGCGAGCTTATACACAGAATCGAAGAGGTCGAAAAAGTCGAAAGCATAGGAATAAACAAAAAAGGTTTAGAAGAAAAAATTGATTTTTTAGTGAAACTTGGCTTTTATACGAAAATAGAGAATGCGGGTGTTATAAAATATAAAGCAGGAATGCCTAAAGCAATGTTAAGCTATGACGATGAAGCTTAACTGAAAGATAAGTTATAATTGGGCTACGCTTTTTGTAGTTTAATTTAGTCTAAGTAATAAATAGAAAAATTTATAAATCTGATTTTGAATGCTCAACTAATGCTTGCTCCGTTCCCATAGAGGACAACGTGAGCGAACTTCGCCTCTTAAGCAAAGGCGATAAAATGGCTGAAGAAATTAAATCGTCTCAAATATTAAATCATTTTTTAGTCCCTCAACATATAGTTCTTTCAGAAGAAGAAGCAAAAGCACTTTTGGAACGGTTTAACATTTCTCCTTTTCAACTGCCCATTTTGTTAGCTAACGACCCAATAGCAAAAACAATAGGAGCAAAACCAGGCAACATAGTCAAAATTATACGAAAAGGTCTACTTAATAAATACGAATATTATCGTTACGTTAAATAAAATGGTAACATTAGATAAAACAAAGCAAAAATTTTTAGTTAGAAAATATTTCGATGAAAATAATTTTGTGCAAGCAAACATAGAAAGTTATGATGATTTTATTAATTGGCGATTACAAGCGTTAGTTGACGAAATTAAAGAAGCTGTGCCTTCAGTTATACCTGCTGAAGCAGAAGAAGTAAAAATTGTTTTTGGGAAGGTTAGATTAGAAAAACCAGTCGTAATTGAGGCTGATGGCACAAGATGGAGACTTTTACCAGCAGAAGCGAGGCTTAGAAATTTGACCTATGCTGGCCAACTTTATTTAGAAGCAAGTCTTGTAATCGATGGAAAAGAAAGAGAGCGAGCGGAAGTACCAGTTTGTAAATTACCAGTGATGCTAAAATCTAAATACTGCTATTTAAATGGCTTAAGCAAAGAAGAATTGATTGCTGCCGGCGAAGATCCTTACGACCCTGGAGGTTATTTTATTGTTAACGGAACTGAAAGAACTCTTTTATTAGTCGAAGATTTAGCTCCAAATACTGTTTTTGTTCAAAAAGAATCTTCGGGTTCGATGACTCATTCTGCAAATATTTATAGCGCGTCAGAACTTTATAAAATACCCCATGTTTTAGAAAGAAATAAGGAAGGAATACTACTTTTAACATTTGGGAATAACACAAGAATACCTTTTGTTTTAGTCGTTAAAGCTCTTGGTTTAGTAAGAGATGCAGACATAGCATCAGAAATTGGCATAGAGGATAATGATATTTACATAAATTTAGTTGAATTTGTCGATAAAAGAACTGCAGCAGCCGCGCAAGATGCCATTGGCGAAGAATTAGGAATTATGATGCCCAAGGAACAAAGAATTGAAAGGATTCAAAGTATATTGGACGGCTTTTTGCTTCCACATATCGGTCTAAAACCAGAAGATAGACTAACAAAAGCCAAATATCTATGCAAGGTGGCAAAAAAACTTATTCTTTACAAACAAGGTAAAATTAAAAAAGACGATAAAGACCATCTGCAAAACAAAAGAATAAGACTTGCAGGTGATTTATTAGAAGACTTATTTAGACAAAATTTGCGAGCATTTGTAAATGATATTTTATATATTTTCCAAAGAAGTGTTAGACGTGGTAAAATTTTACCTCTTAACGCATTGGTTAGAACTAAATTTTTATCGGATCGCGTAATATCTGCGCTAGCAACAGGAAATTGGACTTCTAATAGACAAGGAGTTTCGCAAAGACTGGATAGAGAAAATGCACTTGCAACCCTCTCGCATTTGCAACGAGTAGGTTCATTATTAGAAGTACATAGAGAATCGTTTGATGCGCGAATGGTACACGGTACACAATGGGGTAGGATGTGCCCATTGGAATCCCCAGAAGGTACGCGTATAGGATTAAGAACCAACTTGGCGCTTTTAGCGTCTATTTCACCTCAATTAAAAAAAGAGGATATTGATGCTAATTTAAATGTATTAAAACAATTGGGTCTCAGAACAACTTAAAATGGCAGACGTGTACTTTAATGGTTTATTAATTGGAACTGTAGAAGATGGGGCAAAATTCGCGAAAGATATAATTAGTGCTAGAAGACAAAATAAACTTTCCAAATATTTAACTGTCCAATACAGAAAAGCATTAGATTCGGTGTATGTCTTTTTGGATAGCGGAAGACTGCTAAGACCTTTAATCGTAGTAAAAGACGGGAAACCACTTTTAACAGAAGAGCATCTTAAAGGTTTGAAAGAAGGAGAAATTAGATGGTCTGATTTAGTGCGAGAAGGTGTAATAGAATATTTAGATGCGGCCGAAGAAGAAAATGCATATGTTGCTTTAAATGAAGAAGAATTAACACCAGAACACACCCATTTAGAAATTAACCCAACCGCTATTTATGGAATAACAACTTCGTTAGTGCCTTTTGCAAACTATATACAATCATCAAAACTAAATAGAGGACAAAAGGTACAAAAGCAAGCAATGGGCTGTTATACTTTATCGTATCCGATGAGAACAGACACCGCGGTAAACCTTCTACACTATCCGCAACTTCCAGTTGTTCGTAGCTTTACGCAAGAATTAATTGGTCCAGAACGTGCTGCCGGGCAAAATATCGTTATTGCGGTTATAAATTATGATGGCTACAACATGTCTGATGCTATAGTATTAAATAAAGGTTCTTTAGAAAGAGGATTAGGAAGAAGCACGTGTTTTAGACCATACGTTACTGAAAAATTGCGTTATCCCGGCGGTCAAACTGATGAAATAACCATACCAAATAAAGATGTGCAAGGTTACACTGTAGAAAGAGATTACAGATTATTAGAGCAAAATGGCATTATTTACCCAGAGGCAGAAGTGCAAGATACAGATGTTTTAATTGGAAAAATCAGTCCGCCAAGATTTTTAGGCAAATTAGAAGCGTTTAGCACAGCAGCCAATATAAGAAAAGATACCTCAATACGAATGAGATATGGAGAAAAAGGTGTTGTTAATAAAGTATTAATAACAGAATCCGAAGAAGGCGCACCATTAATAAAAGTAGAAGTTAGAGAAACAAGAATTCCTGAAGTAGGCGATAAATGGAGTTCTAAACATGGACAAAAAGGAGTAGTAGGAAGAATTGTGCCAGAAGAGGATGTGCCATTTACCGCATCCGGTATACGACCTGATATTTTATTTTCACCAAATGGTTTACCGAAAAGAATGACAGTTTCTCATCTAATAGAAGCATTAGCAGGTAAAACAGGATCTTTAGCCGGAAGATATATTGACGGTACGCCATTTCTAAACGAATCTGTGAAAGATATAAGAGAAGAACTACTTAAGTTAGGTTTTAAGGATGATGGTACTGAAATTTTAATTGATGGAAGAACAGGCGAGCAAATACCAGCTAGAATATTTGTTGGCAATATTTATTATATGAGATTGAAACATCAAGTTGCTGATAAAATACAAAGTAGAAGTAGAGGGCCAGTCACATTACTTACACGACAACCAACAGAAGGTAAGGCAAAAGAAGGCGGACTAAGGCTTGGCGAAATGGAAAAAGAAGCTATTGCAGCCCATGGTGCATCGTTGCTTCTAAAAGAACGTTTTGATTCTGATAAGGAGATAATTTGGGTTTGTGAAAGGTGCGGCGATTTGGCCATTTATGATGCTTACAAAAATTCGGCATATTGTTTATGCGGTGAGAAAGTAGAACTCGCACCTGTTGAAATGGCTTTCGCATTTAAACTATTCGTAGACGAATTAAAATCCTTACACCTAAGACCAAAAATAAAATTAACGGAGAAATACTAAATGGCAAATCCATTCATTACAAAACAAATATCCGAAATTGGTTTTAGTGTAGCATCACCAGCGTTCATAAAGAAAATAGCTACTGTAGCAATAACTTCTCCTGAGTTATACGACGCAGACGGCTATCCAGTTGAAAAAGGTCTAATGGACCTTTCAATGGGTGTAGTCGATCCAGGTTTACGATGCAAAACTTGCGGAGGAAGATTACGAACATGTTTAGGACACTTCGGTTACATTCAATTGGCGAAACCTGTGATCCATATCCTTTTCATAAACCATGTTTATAATTTATTAAGGGGCACGTGTAGAAGTTGCGGAAGAGTATTACTACTTCCAGAAAAAATAGAGGTTTGGAAATCAAAAATAAAAAAGGTTAAAGATTTGAATAATATCGATGAACTAAATAAAATTGTTAAAACTTGTTTTAGTCAAATAAGACGATCGAAGAAATGCCCTTACTGTAAAGAACCTGCTCCAGAAATTAAATTTGAAAAACCCTATAGCTTTTTTGAAAATGGCAAAAGGCTTTGGCCAACAGAAATTCGTTCTCGTTTAGAGAAAATACCTGATGAAGATCTTTTACTATTTGGCATGGAAGCTTCAGAAGCGAGACCAGAATGGCTTATATTGACTCACCTTCTTGTGCCTCCGATTACGACTCGCCCATCTATAACATTAGTTACAGGCGAACGTTCCGAAGACGATTTAACACATAAACTATCAGATATTGTACGAGTGAATTTAAGATTGCAAGAAAATATAAATGCGGGTGCGCCTGAGATAATTATTGAAGATCTTTGGGACCTTTTACAATATCACATAACTACTTATTTTGATAATTCAATTGCACAAGTTCCTGTAGCGCGTCACAGATCTGGAAGAGCTCTTAAAACATTGGCCCAAAGGCTAAAGGGCAAAGAAGGACGATTTAGACATAATCTAGCCGGAAAACGAGTTAATTATTGTGCACGATCCGTAGTAACTCCCGATCCTTTCTTAAGCATAAACGAAGTTGGAGTTCCAATAACTGTTGCAAAAGAGTTAACAGTTCCAGAAACTGTTACAGAATGGAATCTCCGATGGCTTAAAGATTTAATTTCAAGATCTCCCGAATGGCCAAGCGCTACTTATATAATAACTGACGAAGGCAAAAGGAAGAAAATAACAGACGATACAAAAGAACAAATATTAGCCGAGTTGCAACCAGGTTGGCAAGTTGAGCGCCATTTAATGGACGGGGACATAGTTCTCTTCAATCGACAACCAAGTTTGCACCGTTTAAGTATAATGGCGCATTATGTAAAAGTATTACCTTGGAAGACAATGCGCATAAATCCTGCTGTTTGCACGCCATACAACGCAGATTTTGACGGCGATGAAATGAATATTCATGTTCCACAAACAGAAGAAGCTCGAGCAGAAGCTAAGCATCTTATGGCGCTTGAAAAACAAATCATTACGCCTAGGTATGGCGCTAGTATTATTGGCGTAGTACAAGATGCAATTATAGGGCTTTATTTGCTTACAAAAGAAGATGCTTATTTTACACAAAGCCAAACATCAGATTTATTAGTAGCAGCCGGAATTAAAGAACTTCCTAAATCAGTAAAAAAAGGATTTTGGTCTGGGAAACAAATATTTTCTATGCTGTTACCTGAAGATTTCAATTTTGTAAATGAAAATTTTGTTATAGAAAAAGGCCAATTAAAAACTTCAAAAATAATTAACAAGAGAATCGCCTACCATGACCCATGCTTCCTTGGAAAACGAAACCAAATCTACGATGCGCCGAGGCAGAT
>JAWAPU010000009.1:0-16097 GCA_038894275.1 Candidatus Nanoarchaeia archaeon
CAAGCTTGTGCAGCCATTTCACCCGTCATTAATTTAAAAGTAGCTTCTGAAATTATTAGTTTTGCCGAACCCAAAGAAATAAGAGAAGCCATATTAGAAGCATTAAATGGAAATTTTATAAAAGCAAAAAAATTGTTATTTGACACAATTGTTGCACACGGTCTTTCAGGGTTGGACGCCATCAGACAAATACAAAAAGAAATTCAAAATCTAGAAATTAATGAAAAATTAAAAGCGCAGTTAATCAAAATCTGCGGCGAAGTAGAATTTAGATTGGTGGAAGGTGCAAATGAATTTATACAATTAGCAGCATTATTAGCAGAATTTGCACTTGTATCTGAAACCGAACAATAAAGCAGTAAAATGATGTCCTTGGCGAAAAAGTACGAGCCTAAAAAAATTTCCGATATAGTTGGGCAAGACAAAGCAATTCAATATATTCTTTACTATTTCGAAAACTTTCCAAAAACTTATAAAAAAGCATTATTGGTTTATGGCCCAACTGGTTGTGGTAAAACTTCCATTATAAAGGCAATTGCTAATGAAAAAAACTTTGAGTTAATAGAATTGAACGCATCAGATTATAGAAACGCCGAAGCGATAAATTCCATAATTTTACCTGCAAGTCAACAGCAAAGTCTTTTTAGCATAAAAAAGATAATTTTAATTGACGAAATTGAAGGTTTGCATGGGCAAAACGATAGAGGCGGGTTTTTAGCCTTAATTGATGTAATTAAAAAAAGTAAATTCCCGATAGTATTAACGGCACAAGACGCATTTGACGAGCGTTTTAAAAGTTTAAGAAATTATTGTGAACTTCTAGAACTACTTCCGCTAAACACAAATGAAATTTTAAAGAAATTAAAATATATTTGTGAGAAAGAAAACATTACTTATGAAATGGCCGCACTTCATCTTTTAGCCCTACATTCAAATGGGGATCTAAGAGCGGCTATAAACGATTTACAAATGCTGGTAGAAAATAAAAAAGAACTAAAAAAGGAACAAATAGTAGTATGGGGAAGAGAACAAAAAGAAGAGCTTAAAAGCGTTTTACGATTTATCTTTAAATCTTTTGACCCTTCAGCAGTGCTTAATTATTTTGATCACATAGAGGACGAATTAGAAGACTTATTTTTATGGATAGAACAAAATTTACCTTACGAATATAATGCGAAAGCCTTATCTGAAGCTTACAAATTTTTAAGCGATGCGTATATTTTCCTTAATTTTATTAAAAAAAGACAACACTGGCGCTTCTTTGTCTACGCAAAATATTTAGGATTAATAGGAGTGCAACAATCAAAAAAAACAGTTAATTCTAAAAATACGAAATTTTCAAAACCCGATTTGCTTTTCAAATTTTACATGTTAGCTGCGAAAAAAAGAAAAGCTCAAGTATTAGCTGAAAAATATGCAGAATTTTTTCATACTTCTGCGCAAAGACTTCAACAAACGTTTTTGCCCTATTACGCTTTTCTCCAAGAAAAAGGCAAAAGGTTTGGTAATTTAGAAATAACGTGATTTTTTTATTTAAAATAGCAAGCTGGGGCGGGTGAGATTTGAACTCACGACACCACGGTCTTCAGCCGTGTGCTCTCCCAGGCTGAGCTACCGCCCCATTAATCGCTTGTGAAATTAAATTTTAAAGCATTTGATATTTTAAAAAACTTTAGTTTTAATCCAACATCGATATATGCCCAAGAAATTATTTCTGCTTCAAAAGCTTCCAAGTATTTTCTTTTTTTGTAAAACCATTTACCATCTTCAAAATATCTTTTTGCAAAATCATAAAACTCTAAAGCTTTTTTGTTTTTTGAAATTATTTTTAATTCTTTAAAAACAGATTCCATTCTCTCTATTTCCTTTTTGGCATTGTTTACCAAGTTTTTAGCCTTCATTTTTAAATATTAAAGCAACAATTGCACAGCCATAAGTGTCTTTTTGTGGCGGTGCATGTGCAGTGATTATAATTCTTTGTTCCATGTTTTCTTTTAATTTTTGATCAGTTAACAATTTAAATGCTTTAAATTTGGCTATATTTTCCGCTTTTATCGCTCCGCCTGCTTTTCCATGACCAATTATTATTTTATTCTCACAAAAACATAATACCAAAGCAGAAGCCACTTCGCCTTTTGCGCAATTTTGTAATACGATTCCTTTGTAATTTCCTTTTAAATTCTCTAATTCTTTTTTATTCTCATATACGTTGCATAAAGGGATTTCCAATTTTTCCAATTTTTCCACTTTTATTTTATCTAACCTTGCATCAAGTTGAGCATTTATTTGAGCAAGTTCTTTATGCTTGCCAAAGCCAATTCCCCAAGTTAGATATGCTTGCATTTTGATGAACCGCCGGGGCTGGGATTTGAACCCAGAAATCCCTTGCGGGAAACAGGTTTAGCAAACCTGCGCCGTACCAGGTTGGGCCACCCCGGCAATTTTAGTATTTATTTGATTTTAAAAAAGCTTTCCTTAATTTTGAAAAATCTTTTAAACTTCAAAACAAAATTTTATACGGCGGCTAGCCTGCCCGGCTAGGGAGCGGGTGTAACGGGAAATTCCCTTTAGCCCGAGGCGAAGCATCGGGAGCGGTTAGTAAAAAATTAGTTTCGTCTTGCTGTTTGGCGCAGAAGCACAGCCTTTGTGGGTGACAAGTCTAGGAAATCCGTCAGGCCCGGAAGGGAGCAGCGGTAACTTAGATTTGTTGCGCTACAAAGTTCACTGTGTGGAGCCAGCAACAAGGGAACGAGCTAATTTTTACTAATCCATCTCGATGCGTGCCGCCTTATTGATTAAATGGCCGCTACAGATGAATTTTACAAGCTAGACAAAGAAAAAGTGTTAGAATTATTTAAAACAACGAATAAAGGGCTTGCAGATAGCGAAGCCCAAAAAAGATTAGAAAAATACGGGTTAAATAAAATCGAAATTAAACAATTTACAAACCCAGGCATAATATTTTTAAAACAATTTAAATCTCTTTTAGTTGCGCTTTTGATTTTTGCAACTTTTTTTTCTTTTTTAATAGGTGAAAAATTAGATGCACTTGTAATTGGAGCAATTATACTTCTTAACGCGGTTTTAGGATTTGTCCAAGAATATAGAGCCGAAAAATCCGTACAAGCTTTAATTGCTTTAAGCACTCCTTTTGCTACTGTCATACGGGATGGTAGACAAAAGCAAATCAAAGCAGATCAAATTGTTCCAGGAGATATTTTAGTTTTAAATATAGGTACAAAAATAGCAGCAGATTGCAGACTTTTAGAAGCATATGATTTAAAAGTAGATGAATCTTTGCTTACTGGCGAATCTGTACCTGTATTAAAGCATACAAATACTATATCTGCTTCTGTACCTGTGGCTGATAGAAAAAATTGCGTATTTGCAAACACTCTTGTAATCCATGGAAAAGGATTGGGAATTGTTATTTCTACAGGTAAAAATACAGAAGTTGGAAAAATAGCACAATTATTGGCTTCAGAAAAACCAAAACCAACGCCCCTTCAATTAAAACTTTCTTCTATTGCTAAAACCTTAAGTCTTTTTGTTGTTTTAATAGCACTGTTAATTTTTTCTTTAGGCGTTATTCAAGGAAAAAATTTATTTGAAAATGTGCTTATGGCAATTGCTTTAGCAGTTGCCGCCGTGCCAGAAGGATTACCAGCAGTTGTAACAATTGCGCTTTCTTTAGGTGTATCTAGAATGTCAAAAGTAAACGCGATTATTCGAGAATTACCTGCAGTTGAAACTTTGGGAAGTTGTACTTTTATTGCTACAGATAAAACAGGCACGTTAACAAAAAATGAAATGACTGTTCAAAAAATATACATTAACGATTTGTTAATTGATGTTACGGGTAGAGGATATGAGCCAAAAGGGGAATTTTTATTAAACAATAAGCCTATTGATTTGAAAGATGATGTTTCCGCTAATTTATTATTTAAAATTTCAGCCCTTTGCAATAATGCTGAATTATATCAAAATAAAGGTTGGCAAATTGTTGGCGACCCTACAGAAGGTGCTTTATTAGTTTTAGCCGCAAAAAGCGGTTTTTGGAAAGAAAAATTAGCGAAAGAATTTCCTGAAGTAAGAGAATTATCATTCGATTCTAATAGAAAACGAATGTCTACTATTCACAAATTTAAAAACCAATACCTAGTTTTAACTAAAGGTGCGCCCGATATATTGCTAAAATGTTGTAAGTGGTATTTAAAAGATGGAAAACTATTAGTTCTTACGCCTAAACTTCGAAAAACAATTTTAAAAATTAATGAAAATCTAGCAAAATCTGCTTTAAGAGTTTTAGGATTTGCATATAAATCAATAGACAAACTACCAGATTCTACCAATCCAGATGACATAGAGAGAGATCTTGTTTGGATTGGTCTTGCAGGCATGGCAGACCCGCTAAGGCCCGAAGCTGCAGAAGCGGTTCAAATAGCTCGAGAAGCTGGAATTAGGGTTGCAATGGTTACTGGCGATCATGTAGAAACCGCAAAGGCTATCGCTAGTCAATTAGGACTTTTAGATAAAGATAGCATAATATTGGAAAGTACAGAATTTGATTCGTTAACAAAAAAACAATTTGAGGAAATTGTAGAAAAAGTTACTGTTTATGCGCGAGTTACTCCAGAACAAAAAGTTAGAATTGTAAAGGCTTTACAAACAAAAGGACATGTTGTAGCCATGACTGGCGATGGCGTAAACGACGCTCCTGCACTTAAAGCAGCAGATATAGGCATCGCGATGGGGTTAAAAGGTACTGATGTTGCAAAAGAAGCTTCGGCCATGATTTTACAGGACGATAATTTTGCAACTATTGTTTCGGCTATAAAAGAAGGAAGAACAATATATGCAAATATTAGAAAATTCTTAAAATATCTACTTTCGTCCAATTTTGCAGAAGTAGCGGTTATCCTTTTGGCATCTTTATTATTTTTACCATTACCTGTTTTAGCTCTTCAACTTCTTTGGATAAATTTAATAACTGATGGGTTGCCTGCTATTGCTCTAGGCGTCGATCCTGCAACTCGCGAAATTATGAAAATTAAGCCACGAAAAAAAGAGGAAAAACCAATAAATAAAATTATGCTTAAAGAAATTTTATTTGTGTCTTCAATAATCACTATTGGAACTTTGTTTATATTTTGGTTAAATTTGCATAAAGACATAAATTATGCTCGAAGCGCAGTTTTTACAGCAATAGTGTTATTTGAAATGTTTAATGTTTATAATATACGATCCGAAAGATCAGCATTTGTCGCACCTAAAAATATTTGGCTACATTTAGCTGTTATTTCTTCTATCATTTTACAATTAATAGTTGTATACGCTCCTCCTTTGCAACTTATTTTTGGTACCACCGCTCTTTCACTAGACACTTTAGCAATTATCTTAGGAGTATGCTCGCTTGTTTTGATTTTAACTGAATTATGGAAAATATTGAAGTTTAAAGATATAAGACTATTTTTCTATAAAGCAAAAAATTTATAAATCGCCACCTTATGTATAGTATATGGAAAATAAAATTTTGACTTTTAAAAAATTAAACTTATTTACCCTCGGTTTTATAATTATAGCTAGTTTCTATGGCAATGTTTTGATACACGAATTTGGACATTATGTAATAGCAGATGCGCTAGGTTTAAAACCAAGATTATATTTATTCGATAACGGACAGGGCACAGGCTTTAGTTTTACAAATCAAAATTTTTATGTCACTTATAACAAAAATGGTCCAGACAATTCATTAGTGGCACTAGGCGGCCCATTAGCCAATTTAATACTTTGTGCATGCATTAGTTTGCTTTATTTTAAAATACCTAAAAGAAATGAAAATGTTAAAATTATATTATTTATAATTGCAATAGTTGCGCTTTTATCAGGTATTTTAAATTTACTACCCTATGGCACGAGTGATGGAAAAATATTATTTAATATGTTGAAAAATCTTTAAAAATCCTTATTTTTAAGTAAATTTATGTTAGCAAAAAAAGATTTTATAGAACTGGAATTAATTGGTAAAATAGCAAATACCAACCAAGTTTTTACAGAACAAAAAGATGCTAAAATTTGCCTCGGCGCTGGCCAGCTTTTACCAGAAATAGAGAAAGCTCTTGAAGGAAAAGAAATAACTCAATCTTTCGAATTAACTTTAACGCCTGAACAAGCGTTTGGCCAAAGAAATCCAAAACTAGTTCAATTAGTGCCAATGTCTAAATTTGCAGAAAATAAAATAAATCCCGTTCCAGGGTTACAAGTCACCATTAATAATTTGTTGGCCACTATAAAATCAGTGAATAGCGGGAGGGTTATAATAGATTTTAACCATCCTTTAGCCGGAAAAACTTTGAATTTTTATATAAAAATAAAAAGAAAAATAGATAATTTAGAAGATAAAATAAAAATTCTTTTACCAGAATCAGAAGAAGTAAAAATTTTTGAGGATAAAGTAGAAATTAAAACAAAAAAACCTCTACCGGATAAATTTATTGAATTAAAAATAAAAAACTTAAAAGAATTCATACCTGAATTGCAGCAAAAAGAAATTGTTTTTTTAAAAGAAGAGAAAAAAAGTACTGAAAAAAAGAATAGCAAAAAGAAAAAAGAAGAAATAAAAGCAGATAAAAAACCAATGGATAAAGAAGAAGCGCCAGTTAAAAATTAAATTCGACTTATATCCTTTTTAAAACAAAAATTTAAAAATACCAAGTGTTGCTACATCTCAGATATAACATGGCTTACATTCCACAAACTATTAAACGCGAACGAACGCCCTCTCCTGTTGACGAAGAGTTAGAGAAGCTCTTAACAGCTAAAAAAGCGAGAATAAAAGTCGTAGGTGTTGGTGGTGCTGGAAATAATACTTTAAATAGAATAGCTGAAATTGGCATTGCGGGCATAGAAACGATAGCCGCAAATACTGATGCTCAAGACCTTTTAGCAACAATAGCGGATAAAAAGATTTTACTTGGAAAAGAATTAACGGGCGGACTTGGTGCAGGAAGTAATCCTAAAATAGGTGAAGATGCAGCAAAAGAAAATGAAGCAGATATAAAAGAAGCACTAAGAGACGCACATCTCGTTTTTGTTACGTGTGGTTTGGGAGGAGGCACTGGCACTGGCGCAGCTCCTGTAATCGCAGAAATTGCTAAAAAATTAGGAATTTTAACAGTAGGAGTTGTTACACTTCCATTTTCAGTGGAAGCACATAAACGATTTGAAAATGCGATGATGGGTTTAGAAAAGCTTCAAGATTTTACAGATACCCTAATCGTTATTCCAAATGACAAATTATTGGAGATTGCGCCAGATTTACCTTTGCATACCGCATTTAAAGTTGCAGATGAAATTTTAACAAACGCCGTAAAAGGAATTGCAGAATTAATATCTAAACCAGGTTTAATAAACCTCGATTTTGCAGATGTTAAAACCGTAATGACTGGTGGCGGAATCGCAATGATTGGTGTAGGCGAATCAGATACGGAAAATAGAGCGATAGAATCTGTCGAAAAAGCAATAAAAAGTCCTCTGCTAGATGTAGAAATTTCTGGCGCTACGGGCGCTCTTATTAATGTAACCGGTGGACCAAGTATGACTCTTGCAGAAGCTAAAAAAGTGGTAGAAGCAGTAAGTATGAAATTATCCGAAAAAGCAACAGTGATATGGGGCGCACAAATAGCTCCTGAACTACAAAATTCTATCAGAGCTTTATTAATTGTCACAGGAGTTAAAAGTGCACAAATTTTTGGACCTCAGAAAACACTGAAAAGCAAAAGAAAAGAGGATTTAGCAAATACTTTAGGTATAGAATTTATTGACTAAAACTTTAAATTGCAAAAATTTTAAATTAATCAACTTTTTTAAATTAAAATGAATGTAAGATTGCCTGCAGTATCTAACCAATTTTACTCTGGTTCAAAAGAAAAATTAAAATTGCAAATTGAAGAATTTTTAAATAAAGCCAAAAATTTTAAAATTAAACCAAAGTGCATAATTGTTCCACATGCAGGATATGAATATAGTGGGAAAATCGCTGCGTTTGGATACAAACAATTGTTAAATTTAACTAAAAAGAATTGGAAAATTATATTATTAGGCCCTTCCCATTATTTCTCTTTTTTTGGCGCAGTTTTTTCAAATTTTGAAATTTGGAGAACTCCTTTTGGTGACATCAAAGCGATACAGCCAAAAATTTCTGAGCAAATATTTGAATTTACAGAAGCGCATATACCCGAACATTGCTTAGAGGTGCAAATGCCTTTTTTACAGTACGTCTTAAAAAACATTGAAATCATGCCTCTTTTATTAGGCGAAATTAATCCTCAAGATTTAGCTAAAGAAATAAATAGTTATTTAGATAAAAATACTCTATTGATAATAAGTTCTGATCTAAGTCATTATCATAGTTACAAGGATGCTTACAAAATAGATACTTTAACTAATAATATAATTTCAAATTTAGATATTGAGAATGCAAAACAAATCGAAGCTTGCGGTAAAACTGCGATTATAACAGGATTGTACCTCGCAAAGTTAAATAATTGGAAATGCAAACTTTTAGCTTATGCAAATTCTGGAGATATGACTAATGAAAAAAATAAAGTGGTGAGCTACAGCTCTTTTGCTTTTTATTAAATAATTTTAGCAATATGACAATATTTATATACCTCGGTTTAATTTAGTTCCTATGTTATCTCCAAAAGAAAAAGAAGAAGCAATACGTTTAGCAAAAGTAGCAATAGCTCAAAAATTAGGTTTTGAAATAAATTTGCCAAAATTATCAAAATCTTTTCTTTGCAAAAATGGATGCTGTTTCGTAACTTTGTATAAAAATGAAGAATTGAGAGGTTGCATCGGAAGCTTTATTCAAAAACCTCTAGCCGAAGCAATAAAAGAAAACGCAATTTTAGCAGCGTTTTCTGATCCAAGATTTCCACCTTTAACTAGTAAAGACTTTTCAAATGTTAAAATCGAAATTTCAATTTTAAGCAATTTTAAAAAACTGAATTATAAATCTACGAGCGACTTATTGAAAAAACTCGCAAATTTAAAACCAGGGGTTATAATTTCGTATAGTGGAAAACAAGCAACTTTTTTGCCGCAAGTTTGGGAACAGTTGCAAGAACCTGCAGATTTCCTTTCACATTTATGCTTAAAAGCAAATTTAAATCCTTTTATTTGGAAAAATCGTAAACTGGATATTTTAATTTATAAAGCAGAAATAATACAAGAAAAATAAGTTTAAAGGGCATTATCGATTTTTATCAATTTTGAAACATAAAAACCAATCAATCTAACAGGTCTAGGGTCTTTTAAAAGAGGTAAAATTAATTTTCGCGCTATAATTTGTGCAGTGGCCATATCTCTTTGATTTGTTTTTAGCGTCTGACTTTTAGATGTGGTGAAGAAATCTGAATATCTGATTTTGACTGTAATGGTTTTATAAGCATAATTTTGAGATTTCAAGTCATTTATTGTTTCATTTATTAATTTGCCTAAAGTAACTAAAATTTTCTTTTTGTCTTTTGTATCTTTATCAAAGGTTATTTGTCTTCCAATAGATTTTGGCTCCCAATTTTCTAAAACAGGACTTTCATCAATGCCGCATGCTTCATTATAAAGTACCAATCCATTCTTGCCAAAAATTTCAATTAATTTTTCTTTACCGTAATTTCTCAAATCTTTTATAGTGTATACGCCTAACGAATTTAAAATTGCTTTCGTCTTTGGTCCAACACCCAAAAGTTCATCTACGTCTAACGGTGCTAAAAAGTTTAAAATTTGATCCTCTTTTACAATCGTTAAACCATCTGGCTTTTGTCTGTTTGCCGCTATTTTTGCCACAAGTTTATTTGGTGCTATCCCTATCGAACAAGTTAGTCTTCTTTTTTCTTTTAATTCTTTTTTTATTTTTTTAGCTAAATCGATGGCATCTGAATAATTCTTACATTTTTCAGAAACGTCTAAATAAAACTCATCAATTCCTCCTATTTCAAATTTATTTGCATATTTTTTAAAAATTTTCTGACATTCTATTGATTCGTTGACGTATTTAGGCATATTAACCGGAAGAAAAACACATTGCGGACATTTTCTGTATGCTATTGAAATTGGCATGCCGCTTTTAATACCATATTTTCGCGCTTCATAGTTACAAGTAGAAACCACGCCTCTGCCTTTTCCGCCTTTTGGGTCAGCGCCTATTACTACTGGCTTACTTTTAAGCTCAGGATTATCTCTTATCTCTACAGACGCAAAAAAAGCATCTAAATCTATGTGAAGTATTATTCTCATCTTTTAGTTATTAATTCGCAACCTTTAAATTTTTTTACTGCTTATTCGTACAATGGAAAATTCAAAAGAAAATTTTACTAAAGCATACACCAAACTGCAAAAATTGCCTTTAAAAAGCGAGCATTTGAATAACTATTTAATAAATAATAACATTGGACCTAACTCCGGAATCATACTTTCTGCAATGATGCAAGTGATATATTTTAATAAAAATAAAATTGATGTAATTATACCACAAAGATATAGAAAGCAAATCGATTTTATAGGCGCGTATTTGAGTGGTACCGCCGGAAAACCATTAATTGTCAAGATTAATGGGGGAGATTTAGGAGATTATGCTTTTAAAGAGGTAAATTATGTTAAAGCAGAAGTGCATTGTGGTGCTGGCAAATATTTTGGAAATGGCGCAAAAAATTCAGAGTTTTATATAACCGGCAACATCGAAATGCCCGCTTTTCAAAACGCACAAAATTGCATCCTTAAGTGCGAATTGCGTTCGGTCCTCGAACTTTGTAAAAAATATGTTGGGAAAAATTGCAAATTTTATAATATTAAAAAATTTTAAAATTTTATTAGTAATGATGTTCAAAATAGTTTTCTTTTATGCTTTCTTCTAAATTTTGTATGGCGAGATTTGTATGAATAATTTTTTCCGGGCGACGGTCGTACATATTAAAGTCGCTGTTAACTTCAAATTCGCGTTTTTGATTGTTTCTAATATGCCTTTTTACATAGGATAAAACTTTTTCTATGTCGTCTGTTGAATATCTTTGCTTTTGAGGGATCTCGTACGTTTCTTCCGCAGGTATTTTTTGAGCCATTTCTGTCACGATTTTTTCAAAAGTTTGTGGTGATATTATATTTGCCATTCTTCGAATTTTTTTAAATTTCTTTATAAACTATTGTTTGGTATAAAATATATTGCACGGTTAAGGCGCTATTCGTTCAGGGTCTCTTGGAAACATTACCGCTTCTCTAATATTTTGCAAATTTAGCATGAATTGTGTCACCCGATCTATACCCATACCAAAACCACCGTGTGGCGGAGCACCATACTTAAATGGCTCAAAATAAAATTCAAAATCTTCTAATTTTAGACCTTTTTCTTTTATTTGCTCTTTTAAAATTTCATATCTGTGCTCTCTTTGCGCATTTGTAGCAATTTCTTGTCCTTTATATTCCAAATCAGCAACTCTGCCAAAATTTCCTTCTCTCATGGAATAAAATTTGCACACGTCTAAATGCCAGGGAAATTTATAAAGAAAATACGCTTCTGAATTGTATTTGTTAGCTACTACTTCTCCAAGTAATTTTTCGTCTTCTGTACCTATATCTTCGCCATGCTTTATTTTGGATCCGGCCTGTTGTAACAATTTTATGGCTTCAGAGTAAGAGATTCTAGGTAAAGGCAATTTTAATTCGTCTAATTTAACATTTAGCAATTTTAATTCAGCTTTACAATTTTCTTTGACAAATTTAATAGCATGCGCTAAAACGCCTTCTGAAATTTTTAAAACATCGTCTAAATTTTTTATAAAACTTAATTCTACATCTAAATGAGTAAATTCGGATAAATGTCGTACCGTATGAGATACTTCTGCTCTAAAAGATGGCCCAATTTCAAATGTGCGGTCAAAACCAGCTAATTGAGCCATTTGTTTGTAAAACTGTTGTGATTGTGCTAAATATGCTTTTTTATCGTAATATTTAATTGGAAATAAAGTAGCTCCACCTTCTGCTCCCATTCCAATAATTTTTGGAGTTTGGATTTCTATAAATCCGTTGTTTGTCAAAAATTCGCGAATTGCTTGACAAATTTTTGCACGTATTTTAAATATGGCCAAATTTCTTGGGTTTCTCAAATCTAAAATTCGCCAATCTAATCTTTTCGACAAATCAGTTTCTATTTTGCCGCTAAAATCGATTGGTAGTTTTGGGTCTGCTTTAGAAACTATTTGAAATTCTTCCAATTCTAATTCGTTATCTCCGCTTTTTAATTTAGATTTTTTGATTTTACCAGACACTAGAATAACAGATTCGTTAGGCAATTTTTCTAAATTTTTTATTAGATCTTCTTTAGTTACAAGCACTTGTAGATAACCAGATCTATCTCTTAATTTAATAAATAAAATTTTGCCAAGATTTCTTATTTCTTCAGCCCAACCTGCGGCTATAAAATTTTCGCCAATCTTTAATTTTTGAGCTTCTACACAATACTTTCTTTGGCTAAAGTCAATTGACATAAATTTTAACCAAACTTTTTAATTTTAAATGTTATGGTATTCGATTATTTGATATATTTACTGCTTTTAAGCACAAGGTATTTTTTAAGCCTGTCCAATTCCTTTTTTGTTAAAAACCTCCACTTTCCAACAGGTAAGTCGCCAAGTTGCAAGGTTCCTATTTGTATTCTTTTAAGCGAAAGAACGGGATAGCCTACTGTAGCACAAATTCGCCTCACCTCTCTTTTTCTACCTTCTGCAATTTTAATAACTAAAACAGAATAGCCTTTTTTACCCCTTCCTAAAATTCTTACTTTCGCAGGTTGGCTTTTATATTCTTCTACTATTTTGCCGTTTTCTTTAACTTTTATATAAACGCCATGCTCTATTTTTTTAATTGCTTTATTAGAAATTATGCCTTTAACTTTTGCGATATATACTTTTCGGACTCTGTAACGGGGGTGAGTAAGATTTAGAGCAAAATCGCCGTCATTTGTAAATAAAAGCAAACCTTCTGTATTATAATCAAGCCTTCCGACATTAAACAAGCTATTAAATTCTTCTTCGTTCAATTTTTCTTTATTTATGGAATGTTCTTTTAATAAATCATACGCCAATTTTCTTCCTTTAGAGTCCGATTTTGCAACTAAATAACCAATCGGTTTGTTTAGCATAATGTATAATTTTTTAGAAATTGGGCGAATTGTTTTTCCATCAACTTCGACAATATCTTTATTTGGATTTATTCTCGCTCCTAATTTAGCAGTTTGTTTATTAATTTTTACTTTTCCTGCTTTAATTAACTCCTCGGCTTTTCTTCTACTAGTTGCTAATCCCGTTCTAGCTAAATAAACTTGTAGCCTCATGTATTTAATAATTCAAAAGCCTATATAAACGTGCTGTAAATGATTCCGAAAAACTTTTTGCTTCATGACCTAAAATGCCTATGCCGTCATATTCTGCACAAAGATTTTGGAGTTTTGTTAGATAATTGAGTACTTTGTTTTCCCATCCTTCGCCTAAAGACGTCGAAAATGGCTCTAAATGAGTTAAGACTAAAACAGGCACGCTGTTTTTGTTTTTAATTTTTTCTTCTATGAAAAAATTCCTAGGTAAAGCATATAATTCGTGATCTATTCTAGAAGGAGATATTGTTAAAATGTCCTGCTTTTTTTCAGTTTCGTTCACCATTATTATCTGAGCAAATTTATCGAGTTTTTCTTTATATTTTTCCGCCAATATTTTTGGATGAGTCGGCGTTATTATCACAACTCGATATTCCGAACTTTCTAACAATTTGTTTACAATTTTTTCCAAGCGGTCATTAGAGGTGATGTTTATTTTATTCAAACAGACTTTTAAGTTTTTTAAGTCAATTTTTTTATCCGAACTAGACGGTTGTGATAAATCAAAACTGTACTTCTGTTCCACTGAAAAAGTAACCTTTTCTTCATTTTCTAAAATTTTTTGCGCACACCAATATCCGCCATAGGTACCAATAAACAAGCCTTCAAGGATTCCTTTTGCAAAAGGTCTTTCCGGGTATTCTTCATTAAACAAATTATTTGCTGTAACTGATATAACATCTTCCTCTTTTTTAAAACTTAATTCTGAAAAACCATGCGTACGCCAAATTTGACAAAGCTCTTCCAAAGTAGATTTTTTGCTAAGATACTCTTTGGCTATGGCAATTCCAGTCGCTAAGCCCATTTTTTCAAAAAATTCTTTAGCATCATCCGCGTCTAACTTGCTTTTTATTATTTTTTGCTGTAGCAGTAATGCATTTACTGGCAACGTAATGATTTGGGCTACCATTAGCACATATATAGAGCTAAAGTAATAAACGCTTTTTCTACATTTTCACTAGTTTTTGCACTCGTATAAAAAGAACCGCAAATGTTAATTTTTTGCTTTAATTTTTCTGACAAATATGAAAAATAGGTCGCACTTATTTGTATTTGTTCCTTTAAGTCATATTTGTTTCCTAAAATAATTACGGGAATTTGATTGTACCCGAAGGTTTCTAATTTTGCAGCCCAATAATTTGACAAATTATCAAAAGTGTCTTTTCGTGTTAAATCCCCAACCAAAAAAGCTCCATCAGAATTTCGCAAATGCGCTTTTAAAAGAGAGTCGTTTGGCATCTTTTGACCTTGTAAATCCCAGATTAGTAATTTTGCTTCAAGCATTTTTCCATTTTTTTCGAATTTTACTTCTTTCATTGACGTCACTGCGCCAAATGTTGAAATATATTGTTCATCAAATATACTCTTAACAAAACGTACGACTAAAGAAGTTTTACCTACGCATCCATCACCAAGCAAAGCAATTTTTTTTATCAGCATTATATAAATAAAATTGCAAAGTCTTAAAAAATCTACGTTCTAACACTATCTTTTTGTTCTATAGAACGTTGCCACGCCTCTTCTGGTAATTGGTAATACACATCTGCCAATGAAGTAAAAGAATTCAAATCTATTTTTTTAGCATGATTCTTTTTATCTTCGTATAGTTCCAAGATTTTTGATACGTTCATTCGCCATGTAAAAATTCGCCATTCTCGTCCGTCGTAAAGTGTCTCATAAGTTTGGCTTGTTGCCACAATATTTAATTCCTCTAGTCTGTAAAATAAATCACGTTCGCTTTGTTCTAATAAATTATCTAAAATTTGTCCGTTGTAACCCATAAGATTTAATACTATGTTTGCACATGTTTTACAATCTTCATAATCAATATTTTCATTTGCGTTTTTAAATCCATTGCAAATCGCTTTGGTTAGTATATCAGGTGTTATAAGCGGTTCTAATTTTTGTTCAAATACTAACGGCTTTCCTTTAAGCATATGTTGAATAAAATTGCTATATGTAGTTATTCCAGGTATGCGCCCGAGAGCAATAGCGTTCATCGCCCCAGGGTATGCCCCTTTAAATTCTCTGTAAGTAGGAATTTTATGTTGACGATTATACAGTTCTTGCCAAGCTTCTTCTATTTTCGAGGCAGTCCATTTTATGTCCATATTTTAAAAAATAATTTTAATTTTAAAAAAGTATCTACATATCTACTTAATTATTCAATTACTAAGCCACATTTTCTGCAATAAGTTTCGCCAGTAGAGGGATTTGTGTAAAGTGTCTTTAATTTGCATGAGGGACAAATAGAAGGGTCTTCCTTAACGATTTTTTTTCCTATTCGTTCTAATTTTTTGTTTTCCAAAATATTTTTTCGCGATTTTTTTACTCCCTTTCCCATCAGCACTTTTAATAAATAAGCATTTAATATTTATAAAACTTTTTTAGAACTTATTTTAGAAATAGGCGAGGTATGCAAATTGCACGGCAATTTTTTGGGCACGAATAATTTTCAAGATACAATATATTTTCTAATTCACATGCGTTGGTGCATTTAGGCGTCAGATTTTCAGGACAAACGCCATTTAAAACCGTTGGATAAAGTGTATGGCGACATTTGACGCCTTCTTTAACATCTATGCAATTTACATTTCCAATAACTGCACCAGTAAGTGCATTATCGAATTTAAATGGGAGCAAATATTCAAAGGTAAATAAAATATTTATT
>JAWAPU010000010.1:0-14977 GCA_038894275.1 Candidatus Nanoarchaeia archaeon
TATAAATTGTGCCGCTACCCAAATATTTGTTTTTGTATGCAGAGTTATTTCTGAAGTTAAATAAGAACCTCCGAATAAGGCAAGAAAGATAATTAATTGATCTGCCAAAAATTTGTCTACGGTGGCGTTTGAATTTATTTCTTTTAAAAGATTTTTTGCAACTTCTTTTCCTATTTCTTCTGCAGGCTTTCCTTTTTCTCCCAATGCAGAAGTGCCCAATTTACAATTTGAAATAGAGCATGAGCATATAACACGCTTCCTGGCGAAGAACTTTCAACATACTCTACAAATTCTCTAACTTTTAGATTAGGCGACATTGCTTCTTTAAAAGTAGAAATTTGACGTTCCGCTACCTTTGCCCTTTCTAATTCTCTAGAGGCGACTGAAAACGCTTTTATTTCTAAAAAATCGCCTCTTTTTTCTAAATGTAATGGTTTTGGATTTTTAATTGGAAAAATTTTCACTTTTACTAAACCTCCTCCTTTGGGATAAAAGCCTCTCTTTAAAGTTTCATTTATGATTAATAATCCAAATTTTTCTGCATACGTACAAAATATATTTTCAAAATAATCAATCGGAGGGCTCCAAGTAACATCAGTTCCGCCCGTAATTTCTAATTCAACAGGACCGTTTGCAAAAGCAACAATAGGAACTAACGTTTGTAAAACCAAGGTTATCGAACCTGCCGTGCCAACATCAAATTTAAATTTCCCGAAGCGAATTTTCTTTGGCTTAAAAATAAGTTCCTTAGATCCGATTTTTGCTCCAATTATTTCAGCATTACATAATTTCGCAGCTGCTAAAGAAGAAAGTAAGTGCTGCGCTTTTAGGCCAGGTTCAGGTCTATTTGCTCTTATGTTATATATTCTTACAGGAGTGTTTTTTATTGCAGAAAGCGCAATTGCTGTTCTTAATATTTGCCCGCCAGATTCCCCATAACTTCCATCTATTTCTAGCATAAATTTAAAAATACGCACTTATTTAAAATTTTATGTTAGATATAGAATTATTTAGAAAAAATCCGAGCATCATTAAACAATCACAAGAAGCACGTGGCTTACCTACAGATATTGTAGATTGGATAATTGATTTAGATACAGAATGGAAAAAAGCACAACAAAATTTAGATGCTCTTCGCCATGAAAGAAATGTTCTGTCCGAAAAAATAAACAAATTAAAAAAAGAGAATAAGCCTGTAAAAACTTTTTTAGAAACAGCAAAAAATTTGGCTAAAAATATTGTTATTTTAGAAACTAAAGTAAAAGAATTAAAAGAGAAAAGAAACAACTTGCTTTATTCGGTGCCAAATATTTTAGATAAGGATGTACCTTTTGGCAAAGACGAAAACGATAATAAAGAAATAAAAAGAGCAGGCAAACCCAAAAAGTTTTCTTTTTTACCTAAACATCATCAAGATTTATTAATTGCATTAAACTGCCTTGATACCGAACAAGCAGCAAAAGTAAGTGGCGCTAGATTCTATTATTTAAAGAACGAATTGGTTAAATTAAACTTGGCTTTGATTAATTTTGCAATAGATTTTTTACATAAAAAAAATTTTTTACTAATACAGCCTCCTTATATGTTAAATAAAGAAGCGCTTTCTGGAGCAATCCATCTTTCAACTTTTGAAGAATCAATCTATAAGATAGAAAACGAAGATTTGTATCTGATAGCAACTGCAGAACATCCAATTATTGCTTATTTTAAAGATAGGATTGTCGATAAAAAAGAATTACCTATACGTCTCTTAGGCGTTAGTCCGTGCTTTAGAAAAGAAGCTGGTTCGCATGGGAAAGATACAAAAGGAATATTTAGGGTGCATCAATTTGAAAAAGTAGAACAAGTAAGTATTTGTGAACCTTCTCAAATCAAAAAAGAATTCGATTTGCTTTTAAAAAATTCTGAACAAATGTTAAAAGCGTTAAAAATACCTTATCGGTTATTATTTTTGTGCTCAGGAGACACGGGAAAAGCAAGCGCAAAAACAATAGACTTTGAAGGATGGTTTCCTGCGCAAAATAAATACAGAGAACTTGGTTCTTGCTCAAATTTAAACGACTATCAAGCTAGGCGTTCTAATATAAAATACTGCGATGGTAAAAAGCTTATTTTCCCGGCAACTTTAAACAATACAGGTTTAGCAGCAGAAAGAACACTTGCTTGTTTAGTAGAAAATAATCAAGAAAAAGACGGCTCTATCAAAATACCGAAAGTTCTTTGGAAATATACGGGCTTCAAAGAATTAGCAAATCACAAAGCTTAAAAGAACTATATACTAAAGAATATAATATGAGAATACTTGCCATAGGCGATCTGCACGGCGATTTAAATAAAGCAAAAGAATTGGCAGAATTAGCAAAAGAAAAATCAGTTGATCTAATTTTATTAAATGGGGACTTTACTATAGGAGATAGACACACTCCTGGTTTATTGAAAGTTTTTAAAGATACAGGAAAGCCAATTGCAATGCTTCCAGGAAATCACGAAAGTTTGGCAACATTCGAATCGCTTTTAGAACATTACAAAATTAAAAATTTGCACGGCTATTCTTTAAAATTAGGTGACGTGGGCCTATTTGGTTGTGGTTCTGCAGATTTAGGCCTTTTCCAATTATCAGAAAAAGAAATTTATTATTTACTTAAAAAAAGCCATGAAAATATAAAGACTTGTAAAAAGAAAATAATGGTAACACATGTTCGGCCGAAGGGAATAAAATTCGACAATCTTTTTTCTGGAAGCAGCGCGGTGGCAAAAGCCATAAAAGCGTTTAAGCCAGATATAGCTCTTTGTGCGCATATTCATGAAGCAGAAGGACTAGAAGATTTTATAGGGCGCACCAAAGTAATAACTGTTGGTAAAAACGGAAAAATATTGGAAATATAATAATGGCAAATATTTTAATAATTGCAGAAAAGCCGGCGGCTGCACAAAAAATTGCTTATGCACTTGGGGACACAAAAATTTTGCGTGAAGGTAAAATAAAATATTTTATTTCAAAAGTAAATGGAGATAATGCAATAATTGTTTCTGCAGTAGGCCATTTATTTACTCTAGCACAAAAAAAAGGTTCTGCTTGGCCAGTATTTGACTTGGAATGGAAGCCTATTTGGGAAGTTTCTAAAAAAGCATACTTTGCAAAGCAATACGCTCAACTAATAGAAAAATTAGCTAAGCAAGCAGATAAATTTGTTTTGGCTTGTGATTATGATATAGAAGGCGAAGTTATTGGATTAAACATTTTACGTTTTTTATGCCATAGATCCGATGCGGCGCGAATGCGTTTTTCAACTTTAACTCCTTATGATTTGAAAGCGGCATACGATAATTTGCTTCCAACTTTAGATTGGGGGCAAGCAGAAGCAGGAGAAACAAGACATTATTTAGATTGGTTATGGGGCATTAATTTAAGCAAAGCCGCAATATTAGCGTTGGGCAAAGCAAATGTCAAAAAAGTAATCTCCATAGGTAGAGTCCAAGGGCCAGCATTAGCAATTTTAGCAACGCGAGAGTTAGAAATTAGAAATTTTATTCCAAAACCCTATTGGCAAATTTCAATTTTATTAGATACAAAACCTCCAATAGAAGTATTTCATTCCAAGAAAAATTTTTGGGACGAAAATGAAGCAAAACGCATTTTTAACAAAATCAAAAATAAACCCGCAAAGGTTTCTGAAATTAAAACAGATGTGCAAAATATATTGCCACCGGTTCCTTTTGATCTTACGACTTTACAAATGGAAGCTTGGCGAACACTTAAATTTTCACCAAAATTAACGCAGCAATTAGCACAAGATCTTTACACCGCCGCAGCAATTAGTTATCCAAGAACATCTTCACAAAAACTTCCGCCTACAATTAATTATAAAAAAATAATTTTAGAATTAAAAAAACAAACCCATTATTCAGAATTTGCAGAACTTTTATTAAAAAGCGAAAAATTAAAACCGCGTCAAGGCACCAAAACAGACCCTGCGCATCCCGCAATTTACCCAACTGGTGTACAATATAGACCCGAAAGCGAAAAACACAAAGCACTTTATGACCTTATCGTTCGAAGATTTTTTGCTACTTTTGGCCAACCTGCACAAAAACAAATTGTAAATGTTGTTTTTGAGGTAGAAGGAGAAAGCTTTTGCGGCTCAGGAAGTAAAATTTTAGAGCAAGGATGGCGAATATTCTATCAGCCATATCTAGAAAAAGAAGAGTCTAAATTACCTTCTTTGCGCATCGGAGAATTAATTACGCAAAAATCAAAATTATATTCTAAAAAAACAGAGCCACCTAAAAGGTACACGCCCGCTTCAATAATTAAAGAATTAGAGAGAAAAAATTTAGGCACGAAATCTACGCGCGCACAAATTATAGATACCTTGTACAAGAGAGGTTATATAATTGGAACTTCAATAGAGGTTACCGACCTCGGTTTAAAAATAGTAGAAACATTTCAAAAGTACGCACCGGATATTCTTTCAGAAGATCTAACAAGACATTTTGAACTAGACATGGAAAGTATTAGAGAAAAAAACAAAAGCAAGGAAATCGTTATTAGAGAAGCGAAAAATACTCTTGTCCGTCTTTTAAATCAATTTAATTTGCATATAAATGAGATTGGCCAAAACTTAGCAGAAGCTCTGAAAAGTTCAAACAGCCAAGCAGTTTTAATGAAATGTCCGAAATGTAAAATCGGCGAATTCAAAATAATAGAATCTAAAAAAACAAAAAAAAGATTTTTAGCTTGTAGTAGATACCCTGAATGCAAAACTACTTGGCCTTTGCCTCAAAACGGATTGATTAAATTTTTGAAGAAAAAACATAGTTGTGGCGCTTTGATGGTCCAAATTATTAAAAAAGGTAAACCTCCCTGGACTGTTTGTCCAAACCCTGAATGTACTAATAAAAATATTAAAAAAGACTAAACTTTTTTTTCGGATTTTTAGCTTCAAATAAACCGTTATTTTGTATTTCAAACCAAATTTCTTTGCCCGTTTTAATAGACCGATGTTTCCAAATTATTGCACGGTGCGCATTTTCGCATCTTTCAAGATAAATCATACACTTAGACCAATATCTTATTAGGTCTCCTCCAGCTATTTTAATTTCTTTTGTGTCGAATTCTTTGTAAATATGATCCGTAACTAAAACAGGAATGTTCTGCGAACGTGCTATATCTAAAAGTACCGCCATTTGATTTGCTAGTTCTCTATTTATTTCAGAGATTTCTTTTTCCGCGCCCAATTCAAGTCTATAGAGCATTATTATAGAATCAACAATTATCGCAGCAGGTTTTTCTAATAGTGCTATTTTTTTTAAATTAGCAAAAAGTTTGCATTGCTCCTCAAAAGATGAAGGTTCAAAAATTAGTATATTTTTAAATAATTGGGATGTTGCTTGATTTTTCAATTGTTTTACTCTTTCAGAAGAAAAACTACTTTCTGTATCGATGAATATTATTTTTTTTCCTTGTTCTGCCAAATTTGCGGCAAAAAGCATAGCTAGATTAGATTTTCCGGCCCCCGGTGCACCAAACAAAGTAGTTATAATTCCTCGTTCTAAACCGCCACATAATAATTCGTCAAAGATTTGTGAACCTGTACTTATTTTATCTTTTGCGATTACCATTAATTTTAAAAAGTCTTAAATAGAACAATATATGCTTTACGGCAATGGTTAGCGAAAGAAAAAAAGCATATATGCGCCAATATAATGCAAAACCAGAAATTAAAGCGAAGAAGGCAGCATATATGCGAAGAAAGAGAGCTGAAGAAAAGAAATTAAGAATATTAAATTTAATTAGATTTATGTTAAATTTAGGGTACGAAAATTTAGCTTTTGCGTATGCTAAAGAATATTGCCCAGAAATGTTATTGGCTATAAAGGTTAAAAAGAGAAAAAGAGCATCCACTCAAAAGTCCTTTTAAATTTTCTATCTATTAATATATTATGGCTAGCAAGATTAAAAAAGAGATACGATTAAAAGTTGCAGAAGCGCAACAAGATGATGTTAATAAAGGCATAGTTAGAATAGATAGTCAAATTTTACGAGATTTAGGATTGCAGCAAGGCTCTATAGTTGAAATAGAAGGTTCAAGAAAAACTGCTGCTATTGTTGGTAGAGCATTTCCTTCTGACATTGGTTTGCCAATTGTTAGAATGGATGGGTTGACAAGGAAAAATGCAGGCACTTCAATTGGAGATTACGTGACAATAAGACCAATAGAAGCTAAACCTGCAATTTCGGTTAAATTGGCGCCAGCACAAAATATAAGATTAATCGGCCAATATGCTGATTTGTTTAAAAGAGCTTTATTGGGTCGCGCATTAACAAAAGGTGACATAATTTCGCCATCTCGAGCGCGAAGAAGACGCACAGACCCTTTTAATTTTGAAGAAATAGTTACGTCTCTTTTAGAAGACGATTTTGGTTTTGCTTTTCCTTTTGATATTAAATATATCGTTGTAAGTACAAACCCAAAAGATGTTGTTGTGGTAACAGAAGATACAGAAATTGAAGTTTTGTCAGAGCCTGTCGAATTAAAAGAAGAAAAAGTGCCAGATGTAACTTATGAAGATATCGGCGGATTGCAAGATGAGGTAAAAAGAGTTAGAGAAATGATTGAGCTGCCACTTAAACATCCAGAACTATTTGAAACTCTCGGAGTACAACCACCAAAAGGAGTTTTACTTTACGGGCCACCCGGTACTGGAAAAACCCTAATAGCTAAAGCGGTAGCAAACGAAGCTTCAGCACATTTTATTTCCATTGCTGGTCCTGAAATTATGAATAAATTTGTTGGCGAAGCGGAAAAAAGATTAAGAGATATATTTACAGAAGCAGAAAAAAATGCTCCGGCAATTATATTTATAGACGAAATTGATGCAATAGCGCCGAAAAGAGAGGAAAGTTATGGAGAAGTGGAAAGAAGAGTAGTGGCGCAATTGCTTGCTCTTATGGATGGATTAAAGTCAAGAGGAAGAGTAATTGTTATTGCAGCAACAAATAGACCAGATGCTATAGACCCCGCACTACGCAGAGGCGGTCGGTTTGATAGAGAAATCGAAATAGGTGTGCCAAATAAAGAAGGCAGATTAGAAATTTTAAAAATCCACACAAGGAATATGCCTTTAGCGAAAGATGTTAATCTAGATGAATTGGCTGCAGCCACACACGGTTTTGTCGGAGCAGATTTAGAAGGCTTATGCAAAGAAGCCGCAATGGCCGCATTAAGGCGTTCTATTCCAGAATTTAGCGAAAACCTAAAAGAAAACGAAAAAGTGCCACAGGAAATATTAGAAAAATTACAAGTTACTAAATCAGATTTTAAAGAAGCTTTAAAAGTAGTTAGACCATCTGCAATGCGAGAGGTATTTATAGAAGCGCCAAAAGTAAAATGGACGGATATTGGTGGTTTGGATAATATAAAACAGGAAACTAAAGAAGCAATCGAATGGCCACTTAAACATCCAGAAATTTTCCAAAAAATGGGCATTAGACCGCCAAGAGGAATTTTACTTTACGGACCGCCTGGCTGTGGTAAAACCTTGATAGCTAAAGCAGTTGCTGCGGAATCCCAAGCCAATTTTATTTATGTCAAAGGCCCAGAGATATTGTCCAAATGGGTCGGAGAATCTGAAAAAGCAATCCGAGAAATTTTTAAACGAGCAAGACAAGTTGCACCGTGTATCATATTCTTTGACGAAATTGATGCTGTAGCCCCAAAAAGAGGCGGTTCGCTAGATAATAAAGTAACAGAAAGAGTGGTAGACCAACTATTAACAGAAATGGACGGATTAGAAGACATGACAGATGTTGTTGTTTTAGCAGCAACAAATAGGCCAGAACTTTTAGATCCTGCACTTTTGAGACCTGGAAGGTTTGATAGGTTTTTACTAATACCGCCACCTGATGAAGCTACACGTTTGGAGATATTCAAAATTCATACAAAAAACATGCCATTGGATAAAGATGTAAATTTAAAAGAATTAGCCGAGAAAACAGAAGGGTACTCTGGTGCAGATATAGAAGCACTTTGCAGAGAAGCAGCCATGTTTGCATTAAGAGATAACATTAATGCGAAAAATGTAAAATTAGAATATTTTGAAAAAGCGTTGACAAAAGTTAAACCATCGTTAACAAAAAAAGACATATTACGATATACAGAAAACATAGAAATTGCTAGAAGAGGAACAGAAAATACGCCTTCCTATGCGCGTTAGTTAACCTTTAAAAAGCTTAAATTTTTACTTAAACTATGGTAGAAGAGGAAATTAAAAATGCAACGCCTGAAGAAAAAGAAGAAGAAACAGAAGACGAAATGATGCCTTTTCCAAGGGCACGAGTTGTGAAACTATTAAGAGAGGAAATAAAAGATAAAATAATCAGATCCGAAGTAAAAGATGCGCTTAATATTTGGTTGGGAGAGCTAACGAAAAAAATAGCACAAGAGATGAACGCCACGCAATATGCTTCAATATCCCTAATAGATTTTCAACGCGCAACAAAGCCATACGATATGATAGAAGACATTGTAAAAGATGAACAAAGACTTCTTACATCAATACAAAAATTAAAAGAAGACGCAGACCACATACAAAGAGAGCTAGCAAGATTTTTTACTGTACTCAAGGGTAAAAGGCCAGAAGAACAAATGTAATGTTTGCGAAATTTTTATTTTATCCTACTGATGTAAGAGTTTCTCCCCATGGTATAGTTCTTTTAGGAGTGACCAAGGAAAATAAAAGAATTGCAGTTTTAGATCCTACTTATCGTCCTTGGCTTTTAGTAAAGGAACAAGATTTTATTAAACTAAATAGATTGTGGGAGAAACAAAATTTAAAACCAATCCATTGGCAAGAAGAAGGAGAATTTATCAGAATTTACTTTGAACCGAAGTCTTTTACGCAAGCGGTTCTGTTGGGCTTCAAAACAAAAATCTTTTTATATAATGCTGATTTGCCTTTAAGAAAAAGATATTGGTCAGATAAAAATTTCACTCCTTTTTCTTTATATTGCGTTTCTGGTGAAACTTGGGCGCAAGAATTGTTTAAAGTTGATTTCTCGATAATTGCAGAAAATATACAACAAATAGAAACAAACGATTTACCAAAAATTTTAGCGTTCGATATAGAAACTGCATGTAGTAAAATGTGGCCAGATCCAAAAAATGATCCAATTATTTCTATAGCTATTTACAGCGAAAATTTTAAGCAAGTCTTAACATGGAAAAGGTTTTCTCAAAGTCCAAACTACATAAAGTTTGTCGATAGTGAAGCAGAACTTTTAATGGAATTTTTTGAAATTCTTAAACAACAAAACCCTTTTGCTTTAATCGGTTATGGCTCTGAAAATTTTGATTTACCTTATATCCTAGAACGAACAAAAAAATACGATTTAAAATTAGACCTTAATTGGGCAGAAAACCAAGATTTAATTGGCTTTTTGCATATCGATATTGCGCACTTTATAAAAACTTTTTTAGATTTAGATACATCTCGATATAATTTAGACCAAGTATCTAAAAAAATACTTGGTAAAGGCAAACTAGATCATTTAAGTCCTAATAAAATAAATGAAATCTGGTCTGTTGGCCTTGATATAGAATTGAAACATTTGCTAGAATATAATTTAACTGACGCACAATTGACTTTTGAACTCTTCGAAACTTTTTTCCCATTTTTAAAAGAATTAGTTAAACTTACAAAATTGCATTTTAGAGATTTATTTCACGCGAGCTATAGCATGCTTGTAGAGTGGTTTATTTTAGCGAATTCAAAAGTACCCATTCCAAAAAAACCATTCAAACGCGAAGTCTTTGATAGGATTAAAAAGACATTTCAAGGTGCTTTTGTTGTAGAACCTAAACCAGGGCTTTATAGCAACATTTGTTGCTTTGATTTTAGAAGTCTTTACCCTTCTATAATTGCTTCGCATAATATAAGCCCAGACACAATAAATTGTGCTTGCTGCAAACCTAGTGATAGTTTTAGTATTGGCGATGTATGGTTTTGCTCGAAAAAACAAGGTTTTTTAGCGATTTTAGCAAAAGAATTAATCGAAAGGCGAGCCAGAATAAACGAAATTATAAAACAAAATCCTGATAAAAAAGAACTTGTGGAACTAAAAGCAAGAAGCCAAGCGCTAAAAAGAATTGCCGCATCTTTTTATGGTTATTTAGGTTTTCCTGCATCGCGCTTTTATTGTTTAGATTGTGCTAAAGCAGTAACTTTTCTGGGTAGAAAATATATAGATATGGTCATTGGTGAAGCCAAAAAATTTGGTTTTGAAATTTTATATGGCGATACCGATAGTTTGTTTGTTGAAAGAAAGGATAAAGATCCTTTTTTATTTTTGAAATTGATTAATAATATTTTACCAAAACCAATGGAACTTGAATTAAAAGGTATTTATAAAACAGGATTATTTTTCGGGAAAAAAGAAGGAGAGGGCGGGGCAAAAAAACGTTACGCCCTTTTGGCAGAAGACGGTTCTATTGTTTTAAAAGGTGTAGAAGCAATAAGGTCTGACTGGTCTTCTTTAGCAAAAGAAGCTCAAAAAGAGGTTTTGAGAATACTATTACTAAAGCAGGATTTAAAAGAAGCAATAGCATACGTAAGAAATTTGATAAATTCTATTAAAAACAAAAAAGTAAATTTGAGAGATTTAGTAATAAGTGTAAAACTGACTAAAAATATAACTAGTTATAAAGCGAAAGGTCCCCATGTTGTAGCAGCACAAATAGCGAAAGCAAAAGGTTACCCATTAAAACCAGGTTCTGTCTTAAACTACATAGTAACTAAAGGCGGAGAAAAAATTTCTACAAAAGTAAAACTTTTTGAAGAAGCAACATTAGACGATTACGATGCAGATTATTATGTAAATCATCAGTTGATTCGAGCAGTTTATAAAATATTTGAAATATTTGGCGTCCAAAAAGAACAACTATTATGGCAAAAAACACTTCAAGATTATTAGAAAACTTATTTAAAATGTTCTTAGTTATGTTTTAAATGGAAACCGATTTTGAGAATTACTTTAAAGCTGGACAAATAGTTGTAAAAATCTACAACTATGCAAAAAAATTAATTAAAGAAAATGCTTTTTTGTTAGATACTGCAGAAAAAATTGAAAACAAGATTATTGAGCTTAATGGAAAACCTGCCTTCCCTGTTAATATTTCTATAAATTCAATTGCTGCACATTATACTCCTAGTTTCAATGACGAAAAACAATTTAAAATAGGCGATTTAGTAAAAGTTGATTTTGGTGTTCTTGTAAATTCATGTTGCGCAGATTTCGCATTTTCGTGTTCTATTGGGAAAAATGAAGAAAATGAAAAACTAATTTTAGCAGCGGAAAAAGCATTAGAGGCTGCAATTAAAATGCTTAAGCCATCTGTTTGTGTCTCAGATATAGGTGCGGAAATAGAAAAAATTGCGAATAGTTTCAATTGTAATCCAATAAAAAATCTTGGTGGCCATGGAATAACTGAAAAAAATTTACACTCTGCTCCTACTATTCCTAATTTTAATAATGGCGATACGACAAAATTGCAAGAAGGCGTTTTTGCAATAGAGCCTTTCGTAACTTTTGGAAATGGTATGGTTGAAGATATAAATGCTTGCGAAATTTACAGTTTAGTCAAGCTAGGTGCGATAAAACAAAAAGAAGTTCTTTCTTATGTTCAAGAAAATTTTGGAAGTTTTCCTTTTGCAAAACGATGGTTAATCAAAAAATTTGGCAATCTTAAAACAAATTTAGCTGTTAAAGAAGCAGTAGCAAAAGGTTTGTTTAAACCGCACAATGTTTTGAAAGAAGTATCTAATGCAAAAGTAGCGCAATTTGAACACACTCTATTAATAAAAAATAATGAAATAAAAATTTTAACAAAATAAGCCAAGAATAAATTTAGTATTCTTCTTCGTCTTCTCCTTCTTCTTCGTCCCAATCTTCTTCCTCTTCTTCGTCTTCAATTGGTTCTTCTTCATCAAAATCTAAACGCATTTCCATGGCACCAAAAACAAATTTTTACTCTTTTTAAATTTTTCTAATTTTATTTTAAGCCCGATTTTTTAAAAATTTAAAATATAAAAAATGAGAATTTGAAATATTTTTTGAATTATTTTTAGTTTACTTTTGGCCTTATATTCGCGCCTTTTTAAACAAATAACTAATTATCTTTATAAAAACATATTTAAAACCTAATTTAAAAGTAAAATTTGCGGGGGTGGCAGAGCAGCTATGCGCTCGCCTGCAGAGCGAGTTAGGAGGGTGCGACTCCCTTCCCCCGCTTTCAAATGTTAAAAGTGTATAATACTTTAACAAGGAAAAAAGAAGTTCTCAGAGCAAATAAAAATAAAAGATTGAATATGTTTGTCTGCGGACCAACTGTTTACGATCACGCACATATTGGGCACGCAAGATCTTATATAATATATGACACCTTTGTTAAATATTTAAGATATAAAAAATTTAACATAACTTATTTACAAAATATTACAGATATTGACGATAAAATAATAAATAGAGCAAAAGAGCTAAATAAAGATCCTTTAGAATTGGCAAGAGAATTTGAAAAATCCTATTTGGAAGATATGCGTTCTTTAAACGTTAATTCTGTAGATATTTATGCACGAGCTTCTGAACATATTCAAGAAATAATTTCTCAAATACAAAGATTATTAGAAAAAGGTTTTGCATACGTTGCAGAAGATGGCGTTTGGTTTGAAGTTAGCAAATTTAGTGATTATGGAAAATTATCAAAGCAAAATATAGAAGAGCTTAAGAAACATAGAATAGAGCCTTCTCCTTATAAAAAGTCTCCTAATGATTTTAGTTTGTGGAAAGCTCAAAAACCCGGAGAACCCTTTTGGGATTCTCCTTGGGGAAAAGGAAGACCCGGATGGCATATAGAAGATACTGCAATAGCAGAAAAATATTTTGGTGTCCAATACGATATTCACGGCGGCGGTGAAGATTTGATTTTTCCGCATCACGAAGCAGAAATAGCACAAATGGAAGCACTTTCAGGAAAAAGTCCTATGGTGCGTTATTGGTTACATAATGGTTTCCTTTTAGTAAACGGAGAGAAAATGTCTAAGTCTTTGAAAAACTTTGTTACAATTAAAGATGCATTAAAAGAATGGCCTGCTCCAATACTTAGACTATTTTTCTTAAGCACACATTATAGAGCTCCTGTAAATTATTCCACAAATGCTCTTGAAAATGCGAAAAAAAATTATCAAAAAATTGAAGCATTTATTTTTAGACTATTAACTTATAAAAATAAAATTTCTAAAGAAAACGTTTCGCTTTGGATAAAAGAGTTTTCTAAAAATTTTACTGCTGCTTTAGATGACGATTTTAATACAGCACAAGCATTAGCCGAAATTCATAATTTTATAAAAAAAGTAAATATTGCTTTAGATGAAAAGAAAATAGACGAAAAAGATGCGAGAAAAATTTATCGAGCCTTGCTTAAAATAGATAAAATTTTTTCTCTAAATTTTGATAAAATAAAAGTACCAAAGCTTTCAAAAATTCATTTAGACCTTATTAAAGAGCGTGAAGAAGCAAGAGCAAGAAAAGATTATCAAAAAGCAGATAGAATTCGAGAAGAACTTAAGAAAAAAGGAATTTTACTTGAAGATACGGAATTTGGAGTAATTTGGAAACTATTAAAAAGCTAAAATTAGATTTAATTCTATGCATGGGCCACATTCTGGAAGGACTGGAACTTGTGTCTATTGCGGGAAATTGTCAATTGCCGCGTGTTCATTATGCGGCGCACTAGTTTGTAAAGAGCACTATCATAAAGCAACTGGTTTATGTATTGCTTGTTTAAGTGGAAGAAAAGCCAAAAGTTAATTATTTTAAACAGGTTTCGTTATATTCAAATTATCGACTAAAACATGAGGAGTCCATGTTGGAGTTTCTACTTCCCAACTACGTATTTGTTTAATATCTGACGCTAAGTCTGAGATATTTTTTAATAAATTGGGCATATTGTCGGATATTCGTAAATTTTTAATGGATGTTTTAAGTTCACCGTTTTCTATTATAAATGCAGCATCGCGCGGAATTGTGGAAAATTCTCCTGAAGTATAATTTTGAAATCTGGTATACCACAAATTTGTAATGTAAATTCCATTTTTAATATCTGATAGTAATTCTTCAAAAGATTTTTTGCTTGGCGCTAAATAGATATTTGTTGGCCGAGGGGAAAGTAACCCTGCATTTCCCGTGCTTTTCGTTTTATATTTTCTAGCATATGACGTGTTATATAAATATGTTTTGAAAATTCCTTTTTCAATTATAGGCGTGTTTTGAGTGGGCACACCTTCAGCATCAAATAAAGATGAACCCAAACCGTTTTTTAAAATGCCATTGTCGTAAATATTTATAAATTCTGGAGATATCTGTTTACCAATACAATTAGTAAACCAGGAAGCTCCGTTTTCCACATCAAAAATCGAAGCTGCATGACCTATTCTTTCTAATAAAACTGCAAAAGCAAGCGGATGAAATAAAATAGTATATTTTCCAGGTTTTATTTCTACAGGATTAGCAGATTTTTTAGCAAATTCTCCAGCCTCTAATCCTGCTTTATCTGGTTCAAAGTCTTTTAAATTTCTAGAAACACAAACAGAATGTCCGCTAGCGTTTTTATCTAAAAAAGCTCTGATAGAAAAATACGCCGCGGTTTCTTTTTCTTTAGCTTTTACATTTTTTGACGTAAATAGATAATTTTCCGAATTACTTAAATGTAAAATACCGCTGACTCTTTTTGCATTTTTGAGCGCCGCATCTATACTTAAATTTGCTAATTCTAAGAGGTCTTTTTCTTTAATTTGTGCGATTTTTTTATCAAATAGATTTATTTTTTTGTACTTAAAAGGACCTTCCGCAATTCCAAAAAAATCTTCTTTTGGTTCTACCTGCTTTTCAAAAATATTTATATCTTCTATACATTTATTAGCA
>JAWAPU010000011.1:0-14191 GCA_038894275.1 Candidatus Nanoarchaeia archaeon
TACTTTTAAAAGAATCAATTTCTTCAGAAGCATATCTATACAACAAACGTCCAAAGAAAAAAGCTGATGCAACCAAAATTATGCTAAGTAATTTAATCATTTTAATATTTTAGATATTTCTTTTTTAAAAATTTGACGAAATATTTATAAAGAAAAAAAGAAATAAAAAAACATGGCCGTTAATAAAAAAGCGCAAATGATGCATATGTGGGGAGCAACAGATATTTTTATTATAATATTAGGAATAGCGATTGGCATAGGATTAATTTATTTCTTACGAGATAACAGCATGGTCCAAAATCTTATTTGTGGAGGCGGGCATCAAGTTTCGCCACCTGCGCCATAAAATGCGCGAAACCGATTTCGATATTTTGAGATGGACGATTTATGGAATAGTATTAGTAATACTAGCCGCACTTTCTTTTGTTTGGCAACCAATTTTATGGGTTTTTGCAATTGTATTTATAATCGCGCTTATAGATATAACGTATATTAAATATTATAAAAATAAATTGTGGTAAACTAAATTTGTTTAGATTTGAAAACAAAATATTATAAAGGCTATCGATTCTTTTTATATTATGTTCGTTGCAAAACTGAGCGAACCAAGAATAATAAGTAATCTAGTATCCATACTTTCAGATTTTATTACAGAAGCCTCTTTTAGTTTTCAAAAAGACGGTATTAAATTGTTAGCGCTAGACCCTGCAAATATAGCTATGGTAACTTTAACTATTTTACCTTCTGCTTTTGTAGAATATAAAATAGAAAATCCCGTGGACATTACAATAAATTTAGATGCATTGAAGCAAGTAATTAAAAGAGCAAAACCCACAGATTCTATAACTTTAACTCTTGAAAAAAATAGATTAAAAATAATAATATCTGGCAAATCGGTTAAGAATTTCTTAATACCTCTTTTAGAAAGAGAAGGTAAAGAAAGAAAAATTCCAAATTTAGAATTTTTGGCTAATGCAGAACTAATAGCAACAGAATTTAGAGACTTTATAGATGATGTAGCAATTGCAAGCGATGCCGTAACTTTTGAATCGAATAAAAATGCATTTATAATAAGCGCAGGGGATATCGGCTCTAAAGTACAGATAGAATTAACAAAAGGTTCGGATCCTTTGCTACAATTGGCATCTGCAGATGCTGTTAGGGCCACCTATTCTGTTGAATATCTTAAAAAAATGGCTCGCGCAGCTTCATTGGCTGAAACAGTAAGTGTGCAATTTTCTAAAGATTACCCATTAAAGCTGGACTTTAAAAGCCTCAATAAAGTACAAATATCGTTTATTCTAGCGCCAAGAATTGAAAATAAGTAATCAATCAAATAAACCAGGAGCCCAAGTTTTCTTGGCTGCATACTCTTTTGAACAAATTCTAATTTGTTCTCTATAAGGCCCAAATTTGTCTTGAATCAGTAATTTTGCTTTTTCTTCAGCAAAGGGGATTTCTGAAGCTAAAATTTTATCAACCTCTTCAATCAAATTTTTTAAAATTTGTTTGAATTTCTCTTTAGACTCTAATCCTAAAACTAAATAATGAAATACTTCTTTATTTTTCCACATGGAAAAGCCGTATTTTGCAATTAAACTTAATGTTTTATCATTTTCTTTATATGCAAAAGTAGCGTATTTTGAATCTGCGAATTCTCCTTCTGAAAAAACAGATTCGTGGCCACATTCGTGAGATGTGCTCCATTTATGTTTTATTCCCCACAATCTATTTGATACAAAAATTTCAACTCTATCTTCCTCTATTTTCTCTTTGCAAAACACACAAATTAAATTGGCCATAATCAAGTATGTAATTTGTTTTTTATAAATTTTTATGGTTGCTGCGTGCTTAAAATCAAAAGCTTTATATAGTCAAAGCAGTTCGATATTTTAGGAGGTGCATAATGGCAGTTAAATATTACGTATTGTTGCAAGGCGATAAAGATACAAACCACGTATTTACAGGAAGTTCGCCAAGAAGGGCAGCATTAAAGGCTGCAACAAGAGGATTTAAAGACATAAAACTAAGAGAAAGAGGAACAGACAGATTACACATCTTTAAAGGATCTAGAAAAAAAGTTCCCGCACCAGAAAATGCCCCTGAGTGGTTGCCATCGCAAATTTGGAAACCTGTAGTTAAAAAAGTTAAATTGGTGCACTTAAAAGAAAATAAAAAGCGAAGCAAAAAGAGATAAAAATTATTTCTTTTTTCTTTTAAATGAACATCTATAAAAAATTGCTTGAGTTTGGCGGGGTCTTTAGAACAACTATAATATCTACTCTTGTTATTTTATCTTTAGGAATTTACGATTTTATTCTTCCAATTTTTACAGATGAGCAAGTGGCGAATTATGCTTTTGTTGGATTAATAGTATCATTAATTTATGTTGCTTCTTTTCTTTCTGAAATACCTGTTGGCTTGGCGGTGGATAAATACGGCAGGATAAAAATTTTATTGAGTGCTTTGTTCTGCATGGCTATTTTAGGAGTAATTTATTATATTTTCGCAGAAAATATTATTATTTTGGCAATTTTATCCTTAATATTCGGAATAATAAGTGTTGCTTTTTGGATACCTTCGGCAGTCTTAATAAGAGATTTTAGCCCGAGAAAGATGTTAAGCCAAGCTGAAGGAATATATATGTCTATAACTCAAATAGGGTGGATTTTAGGACCAGCAATAGGCGGATTTATTGCAGCCGCATTGGCTGCCAAGTTTAATTTTCTAATTATTGCACTCCTGTTAACTTTAGCCACAATTTTTAGTGTTTTTATTTTTAAAGGTAAAAAAGTTGAGCAATTTAGAAAAATTGAAAAAGGACATAAACACACACCAAAAATAACATTGCTCGCAACAATTTTTAAAGAATTCGTTCAATTACATAAGCATTCGCTACCTTTGTATATTATGTGCTTTATAGCACATATGTGGATTGCTATAGAATGGGCTTTTGTTGCTCTCACTGTAATTGATGTTTGGAAGGTTAATGAGATATTTGCGGGTGCGCTTTTGGGTGCTATGATGATTACTGAAGGTGTTTTATATTATTCTGCAGGCTACGTCATGGATAAAATTGGAAAAAGATATATTATAACTGCAGGTTTCTTAATATTATTTGCAGCTACATATTTTATGTTCTTATCTCCCTCTCTTTATGTGTTCTGCATAACTGCGCTTTTCGGTGCTGCAGCAATAGCGTGGATATTGCCTGGTCTTGAAGCATCTCTAACAGAAATTTTGCCAGAAGACCTTTATGGCGAAATGTCTGGAGTTTTTGACACATCGAAAGATTTAGGATTAGCAATTGGCCCATTAGTCGGTGGCGTAATAATTTCTGCCTTTAACGCGCCACTTATGGTTTACCTTTTAGTAACTTTGCTATCTGCATTCGCTGCTTTAATTGGAGGATATGTTTTTTGGCCAAAAAGATCAAAAATTAAAATCAAATAATTTCACCAACCAAATGATTTTTAGTAGCGCTAATAACTTTAGCCTTTACCACCTGTCCTAATTTTAATCGCTTGCTTGTTTTAAAAACAACTGGTTTATAGGCAAAATTTCTTCCAACAAAACCGCCTTTTTGACCTATTTCATCGATAAGAACTTCGCCTTTCCAATTTAGCCAAGTCATGTTTTTTTCAAGTGCAATTTTATGATATAAATTTGTTAATTTTCTGCTTCTTGTTTTTTTTACGTAACTTGGTAATTCTTTTAATTTTTCAGCAAGCGTACCTGGCCTTGGCCAAAATTGACTAATATTAATAACATCCGGTTTTAACCAATTTATTAAATTAAGTGTTTTTTCCCAATCTTTTTCTGTTTCTGTAGGGTAACCACAAATAATATCGGTGCTTATAGTAATTTTTGGAAATTTTTTTCTGAAAGCACTTATTACATTTTTAAATTGTTTTATCGTATAGCCTCTGTGCATCTCTTTTAATACTTTGTCCGAACCACTTTGTACTGGAATATGTAAAAATTTAAAGATTTTTGAATTTTCATAAACTTCCAAAAGCTCTTTTTTAAATTTGTAAAGCCATTGAGGATTTGCCATCCCTAGTCTAATTAAAAAATCTCCTTGGATGTTACATACCATTTCTAAAAGTTCTGCGATGTTTGTATTTTTATCCAACCCATACGCGCCACAATCTTGTGAGGTTAACCAAATTTCCTTACATCCGTCTTTAAGAGCACACTCAATTTGAGTTAAAATCGCTTCTGGAGCATAGCTAAATAAATTGCCTTTAGCTAACTTTGTTGCGCAATAAGTACAGGAAGATAAGCACCCCGTAGATATTTGGCAAATTTCTACAATTGGATTTTTTCTAAGCTTTGGCAAATTTGTTTTTTCTACTGGTTTTTTTGAAATCTTAATTGGTTTTTGGCCCAATTCTATTTTTTTAACTATTTCAACAATATTTTTTTGATCGTAAAGCCCTAAAATTGGCAAATTGTTCAAATATTTTCTAAACGTTTTGGCCTGTGCCATGCACCCAGTAACTAAGATTTTTTTATTTTTATTCAAATAATATTTGATAGCATTTAATTCATCTATTTGAACTCTGTGCTTGACTATGCAAGTATTTAAAATAATTAAATCTGCGTCTTCTAGACTAGTTAATTTATATCCTGCTTTAGAAAGAATACCTGCTAAAATTTCAGTATCGTTTTGATTTGCGCTACAGCCCCAGGTTTGAATAGCAATTTTCATAAGATTCTTTAGGAAAATAATTTATTAAATTTTGTTAACTTAATTCTGCTAAATATTTGATACGTTTAAGCATATTGGGATGCGTGCTTAAAACTTCAAGTAATTTTTCAGATGGCGTAAGTTTAATGTGCTTTTCTTTTAAAAGTTTTAATTCATGTGGATCTATCGTACCTGATTTGTCCAGGTCTAAATCAGCAAGTTGTAAAATTTCATCATGTGCTTTACTTACATCATTTACAAAAAATGCTTTTGCGCCTTCTACAAATTTAATTTCTTCTTTTGGAGATTTTGCTGAACCATGAACAAGTTTATAAAGTGCTGTTGCCAAATAGTGCCCCGAATTTCCTAATTTAAGAGAACCTGCATCTGCGTAATATTCTCGAATTCGACTAACATAAAGGACCAAAAGATTCGTTATAATATAAATCACAAACGCCAATAAACCAATTAAAAGCATTCCACTATTTCTTCTATTTGAAGAGTAAAATGAAGATCTAGCCAAAAACCAAGCAAGCATTGGAACAGTACTTAATAAAGTCATAACTAATACATCTCTGTGCTTTAAATGTGAAATTTCGTGGCCTAAAACCGCCTTTAATTCTTTTTTATCTAACAAATCTAAAATACCTTGGGTTACACAAACTCTTCCATCTGAAAGCCATCGCCCAAAAGCAAAGGCGTTGGGTATTTTCAAGGAAGAAATACCAATTTTTGGCATTGGTATGTCTGCTTTTTCAGCCAATTCTTTTATCATTTTATAAAGGTCTGGTTCTTCTTTTTCTGAAACATATTTCACACGCATTGTTAAATTAATAATAGAAGGACCTAAGAGGTATTGAAAAAAAATAATTACTATTGCTAAAATGGCATAAAAAAAGAAATTAACTACGCCAAACACATAACTGACCATAGAGACCAACCCATAAATAATTCCAAAAAATAAAGTCATAATTAGAAATAATCGTATTTTTAATTTCCATATTTTTAGAGTATCCGTGGTTTTCATATATAATTTACCCAAAAAGAGATTTAAAAATCTAACTTTTTGCTACAATAAATATTATAACGGCAAACTTTGCATTTTGCAGCGCTTTCTGAGCCTTTTGGTTCTATTTTGCCAGAAAAAATATCCAACATCTGATTAATAACTTTATTTACCTCTTCTCTATGTTTGTTTTCAAAAAGTTCTTGTAAAACTATTTCTCTTGAATCTCTATTTCTTATACACGCGTATAAATCTCTATCTAAATCATGTGTATCTTCATAGGCTGTACAATAACCATAAATTTGTAATTTCATACCGTGCCAAATACGATTTTCTTTAATTGGTTTATCATCTATTATTCTAATTTGTTCTTTTGAAATTTCAATTTCATCAACAATCCCTTTTAATATTTTATTTTCTATAGTAACCGCTCTTATAACGAATACTTTTTCAGTAGTAGTAGACTTTTCTAGCGCTTCTTCGAGCGAAAGCATCTCTCCTTTTGAAAAATATTCTTGATCTAAAGAAGCGTGTATTTCTTCCCCTTTTCTTATTTGTTCATTTTTTTGTGGCTTTATTCCTTCAACAAATTTTAAATAAATAGAATGTGGACAATAATCAAATTCTCCAAGCGCACTAATTGGAATTTTATATTTTCCGCGTAAGATATCTTGTGCATACGACATTTCTTAAAGAAGTTAACGTATAATTTTAAAAAACTAACGAAATTTTTTAGCCAAAAAATTTAATAAAAATTTTGGCAAATATTTTATTATTTTAAAAAAAGGCGTTTCTGGATAAATTTCAATTTTTCTTTCTTTTATTGCTAGAAGTAAAGTTATTGGATTTTCAAATACATCTTTAAGAACGCTTGCAAATAAAAGTCCTTTGATTTTACTAGCATCCGAACCTAATTCTTCATAAATTTTTTGTCTCATTAATATTTTCGCTTCGCTAGTATTTTCTAAAAATCCTTTAGAAATAGAATAATCAATATATATTTCTATAGGGTCGGCAGACTTTAACAAATTAATAAATTCCTCTTTAGTTAAATTTAGGTCTCCTACAGAAAATCGCGCGGGTAAGTCGTAGAATATTTTATCATTGAAAACAAAAATTTTATAATAATCTTTTAGATGATCCGGAAAATTCGTATTAAAAGCTGTTATTTTAGCATTATCTAAAAATTCGGGTGCGCCAGTGCTAAAATTAAGTTCAAATCCTGCAACTATTTTTTCATCTAATTTTAAAATAAATAAATTTTTACTATTCTCAAAATTTTCTCTTAAATCTTGTAAATCTTTGAAAACAAGATAACTTTCATATATCGAAAATAAAAAAACTCCTAAAAAAATCAAGCCCGCTATTTTTAAAATTTTTCCCATTAGAAAAGTTTAAAACTTATATTTTAAAAATTTTAGCATGAGAGCAATTTTAATACCAGGTGCAAATCCTTTAGCAGCGAAAAAACTTTTTGAAATAATTAAAAAAGAAATTAAAGAATTAGAGTTTAGCGAATTGGATTCTGCTTCTGAATTTGAACTAAAAAAAGCGAAAACAACCGAAGAATTCATACTAATTGGCAAATCAATGGGCGGAAGAGCTGCTTTAGAATACGAACTTAAAGAAAAAGATTCGAAAGCGTTGATTCTTTTGGCGCCTGCTATTTCTACTAGTCAAAAATACGCTCAAATAAAAGCTCCTACGCTAATAATTCACGGTACCTCTGATGAAATAGTGCCAATTACAATATCAGAAAAATTAGCGAATACTATTCCTGGTGCAAGATTAATAAAAATCGATGGTGCAAATCATAGCTATTCAAATAAAGAAATCGTTGTTGCCGAAAAGATCAAAGAATGGTTAAAGGAGCAAAATTTAATTTCAGATTAGTTAGGTTTATAAACCATTTACTAATTTAATTTTTATGGCTAAAGCAGCATTTTCGTCAAAAGAAGATAAACAAATTTTTTGGCATTCAACTTCTCATGTTTTGGCAGATGCTGTCAAAAGAATTTGGCCAGAGGTAAAATTAGGAATTGGACCTGCAATAGAGGAAGGATTCTATTATGATTTCGATAAAAAAGAACCGTTTACTCAGGAAGACTTAAAAAAAATAGAACAAGAAATGAATAAAATAATTAAAGAAAATTTAGAATTTAAACAAATTAAACTTTCTAAAAAAGATGCTGAAAAACTTCTTAAAAATGAACCATATAAATTAGAACTTTTAAAAGAAATTCCAGACAAAGAAATTTCTTTTTATCAACACGGCAATTTTATAGACCTTTGCAAAGGACCGCAAATTAAAAACACAGGTCAAATAGGTGCGTTTAAACTTTTAAACATTGCGGCGGCGTATTGGCGTGGCGACCCGAAAAAACCTGTTTTGCAAAGAATTTACGGAATTAGTTTTCCCTCAAAAAAAGAGCTTGAAGATTATTTAAAACAATTAGAAGAAGCAAAAAAAAGAGACCATTTAAAATTAGGAGAGCAATTAGAATTATTTAAATTAGTACCTGAAGTTGTTGGCTCAGGGTTACCAATTTTTCTTCCAAAAGGCGCAATCTTAAGAGAATTGGTACAAAGAGTAATAAAATCAAAACTGGATAAATTAGGATATAAATGGCTTTACACAATGCATATTGGAAGAAAAAATCTTTGGATAAAATCTGGGCATTGGGATATGTATAGAGATTCGATGTATTCTCCAATTAAAATTGACGAAGAAGAATACTTGTTAAAGCCCATGAATTGTCCTTTTCATATTCAAGCATACGCTTCAAAAGCGCGAAGCTATAGAGAATTGCCAATAAAATATGCGGAATTTGCAACTGTATATAGATATGAAGCATCTGGTGCTCTCCATGGCTTAACAAGGGTGCGTGGAATAACTCAAGACGATGGGCATATATTTTGTACAGAAGAACAAATTTCAGAAATTATAGAAGAAACTGTTGAGTTAATCTTAGATGTTTTAAATTTTTTTGGTTTTAAAAACTTCGACATCAGATTATCTTTAAGAGATCCAAAAAATCCCAAATATTTAGGAAATGAAGAAATTTGGAATCGTGCAGAAGAAGCTTTAAAATCGGTCCTCAGAAAACACAATTTAGCATTCTATGAAGGTATTGGGGAAGCAGTTTTTTACGGACCAAAGATTGATGTTTTAGTAAAAGACGCTTTAGGTCGATCTTGGCAATGTGGAACTGTTCAAGTAGACTTTAATTTACCAGAAAGATTCCAATTAGAATATGTAGGAAAAGATAATTCAAAGCACAGGCCTATAATAATTCATAGAGCTATTTTAGGATCTGTGGAACGATTTTTAGGCGTTTTAATAGAACACTATGCAGGTGCTTTTCCTGTTTGGTTGGCACCTGTTCAAGTTAAAGTATTAAGTTTTACTGATAGAAATATTCCTTATGCTAAAAAAATAGAAAAAAGATTGGTGGAAGAAAATATCAGAGTAGAAGTAAATTACGAGCCCGAAACTGTTGAATATAAAGTTAGACAAGCAGAGCTAGAAAAAATACCTTACATAATTGTTTGCGGAGATAAAGAAGAAAAAAACAACACTTTAGCTGTGCGCCCACGAGGTGAAAAACCAAAATTTAATGTGCCTATTGAAGAATTTATTAAACAAATAAAAAAAGAAATTGAAAATAAAATTCTATAAATGAAAGTTCTAACAATTTTTAGCATTTTTATTTTTGTTCTGCTAGTTTTTTTCTTGTATCAAAATTTTAAACCGCAAAATAAAAATTGTGAAGAATTAATTGATGAAATTCCGCAGTTAATCCAAAAAGCAAAAGAAGGCAGAGATTTTCTAATCGTTGAAGTAATCGATGGCGATACTTTAAAAACTCGTGAAAATAAAACAATAAGGCTATTAGGAATAAATGCTCCTGAAAAAGATATGAAATTTTATGATGAAGCAAAAGAATTTGTGCAAAATAAAACTCTAAATAAAAAAGTATACTTAGTAAGAGATGTAGAATCTCAAGACAAATATAATCGCAGTTTGAGATACGCTTTCACCGAAGATTCTTTTATAAACGCAGAACTTTTAAGTCAAGGATTGGCAACACTTTTTATTGTTAAGCCAAACACAAAATATGAAAAACTTTTTACCTGTTTAGAAGATAAAGCAAAGATAGAAAAAAGAGGAATTTGGTCTTTCTGGAAAAATACTTACATAGAATTAAAAATAAATTACGACGCGCCCGGAAATGATTCTGAAAATATAAATGGAGAATTTATAACTATTAAAAATAAAGAAAACTATACTTTAAATTTAACCGGTTGGACAATAAAAGATGCGGCGACACATATTTATAAATTTAAAAAAGAAGTGTATTTAAATCCAAATGAAGAAATAACGCTTTACAGTGGGACTGGAATAGATTCTAAAAAAGAACTCTATTGGAATTCGAACATTCCCATATGGAATAACGATGGAGATGCTGCATACCTCTTTGATGAAAAAGGAAACTTAATTACTTACTCCGTTTTTCCTTAATTTTTTTCTTAACTTTTCTTTCACATAAGGGTATCTATTAATATGCCCGCACTTTTTACAAACATATTCTACTGAATGCAATTTAGAATTTATTCTAACAGTAACATTTTTACCGGGTTGGAGCCAAGCATAGCAATTATGACAAAATTTTCTTCTTTGTTCTCTATTTAATTTTAAATTATATTTCATTGCTAATTTTCTAGCTAAAAAAACATACCGCGTCGCTCTTTGAAGTTTGTTCTGTTTCGCTGCTTCTTCTGCTTCTTTAAATAAAATACTAACGCGTTCTTTTGCTATTTGAACCCACTTCGCTTTCAGCATTGTTAAGAAAAATAAAACGAAACTTATAAACATTAGTGCTAGCAGCTTTTTGCTCTTCCCGCCTGCTCGGCAGTACAAAGCAAAACGTTACCGGGATTCACTTCCGTGTTCGGAAAGGGTACGGGTCTTACCCCGGCACTTTGACCGCTAGCAAAAGGATTTCTAAAAATTGATTTTTAAAGTTTACTATAAAATACTAAACTATTTAAATCAATAAAATTTAATTTAAAAATGGCCATTGAAATAAAATTACCTAATGAAGAGCTTAATTTAGAAAAAGCGCAAAAACAGATTCACGAACCAGATTATCACGATATAATACCTCACTTAAAAACACTTGCATATGGGGCTAAAAAAATAGAAACAAAATTAAAAATTAAACCAAAAAAAGACTCAATTATCGTTGTGGGTTTTCCTGGGTTTGGCTTTGTTGCAACAATAGCCATCGAATATCTTGTAGATCATTTAAAAACGCATTCTTTGGGCTACATGTGGTCACCACGACTTGCTGCAGCTGCTTTCGTGCACCAAGGCAAAGTACTAAGGCCGCTCGAAATTTTTCACAATGATAAATACAATATAATTTTGATAGAAGCGATATCAGGAATTAGCGGACTAGAATGGGAAATTACAGAGGCCATATTAGAATTATATAAAAAAATAAATGCTAAAGAAATAATCTGTATAGAAGGGGTAAATGCGCCCATGGTGGCCAAAGAGCCACAAGTTTATTTTTATGCAAATAATCCACATACCGCAAAATCAATAGAATCTTTAAACATAAAACAAATTAAAGACGGAGTGATATTTGGTGTTGCAGGTGCTTTAATGATGAAAGCCGAAAAGAACGTTAACGCCTCTTTCTTTTTTGCTGAAACTCATTCAGATCTTCCAGATAGCAGAGCTGCAGCAAAAGTAATAGAAATTTTAGATAAATACCTTAAATTAGATATAGACTATAAACCACTATTAAAACGGGCTGCAGAATTTGAAGCTCGCATACAAAAAGTAATTGAAAAGGCAAAAACTGCAGTAGCTGCTAAAAAAGAAAAAGAAGCAGAGCTACCATACATCGGTTAATCAAAAAACAATCTCTTTACATTCTCATTTGTTACCTCTATTATTTTTTCTTCAGCAATTTTTTTAAGTAAGGACAATTCTTTAATCACATAAACAATATTTTTTGGTTCGTTTCTTTCGCCTTTTTCTGGTCCAAGAACAGGGCTATCTGTTTCTAATAAAAGATTAGTCAAATTTAAATGTTTTACCAAATCTCTTTTTTGCTCTGAATATAAAATGTTAGTACCTAACGAAATGAAATAACCTTTACCTATCGCTTCTTTCGCTTCGTTTAAATTTCCTGAAAAAGCGTGTAAAATTACTTTTTCTGGTTTATATTTATCTAAAATATCTAAAACATCTCTAGTAGCCCATCTAGAATGCACATTCAAAGGTATTTTTAATTCTTTAGCTAAAGTAATAAAACATTCAAAAAGATTTATTTGAGATTGCCAAGCACGATTTTGTTGATGTGGTTTTAAAACTTTTTTAATCCAAAACCTATCTAAACCAATTTCACCTATGCAAACTGGTTTTTGTTTCTTAATCCATTTTAATTCTTCTTTTAATTGCTCTTTGTCTATAATATGCGCATATTCTGGGTGTACACCAAAAGCAGGGAAAAGAAAATTTGGATATTCTTTACAAAGTAAATTTATTTTTCTATTGCTTTCTAAATTTTCGCTAACTAAAAGAATGCCCCATAAATATTTCTTGGCGGATTCTATTACTTCAATTCTATCTGAATCGAAATCTTTTGCGTAAAGATGGCAATGCGAATCGAAAGCCTTTTGCATGATATGCCTCTGGCAGGATTCGAACCTGCGACCTTCTGCTTACGAGGCAGACGCTCTGCCAGTCTGAGCTACAGAGGCAAATAAAATAAACATTTGGGTTTAAAAATATATTTAAAAAGCATAAGCTCGCTATTTATATATCTAAAACAATTTGTGCCCTCCAACCTTTGCCTTTTCTTTCTTGAATATCAAATAAATGCCATGTAGCGGCCTTGACGTCCGCTTTTAATTTATGTTTTTTCCAATTAATGTTTTCACCAACTAATTCAGCAATAAGTTTCCAAAGTTTATTTTCTTGTTTTATGGTGATTTTAAATTTTGAAAAAATGAGTGCTTCTGCATCTTTATAATAAACAATTTCATTTAAAAAATCGATTAGAAGGGCAGAAAGATCTGTATTTTGAAGTTTTATAATTTTTTTTGTTTTTGGAGAAATTGTTTTAAGATCTGCCATGGTGGTAGTTAAAGCCATTGCAGAATTGGTGAAAAGCTCATTAAGATTTTTCCCGAATGCTTCAAAAGCTATGTCTGCTGTGACTAAATTCTCTAAAAATCGGTATTTCTCGCGCAGAGTTGATTTTTCTTTTACAGCCATAATTAAATTTTTAAAACATCAGTACTATATAAACTTCACGCCGGCGTCGCCTAATCCGGTATGGCGCGAGCCTTGAGAGCTCGTCCCGCAAGGGATTGCAGGTTCAAAGCTTAAGAAAATCCTGCCGCCGGCGTTCAAAAAACTTATAAAGGCATGTTTGAAGCTTAAATTATGTCTAAAACAAAAAAAGTTAAATCTGCAGGTAGATTTGGTGCGAGGTACGGACTTAGAATAAGAAAGAAAATAATAGAAATAGAACAAATTCAAAGAAGAAAACATAAATGTCCTTTTTGCCTAAAATATGCTTTAAAAAGAATTTCTTGCGGAATTTGGCAATGTAAATATTGTAATGTTAAATTTGCAGGAAAGGCATACGAACCTGGGTTAGAATCTTTAAAAATTAGCGAAGGGGGTTCAAATGTATAAATGTTTTTATTGTCAAAAGGAATTGCCAGACATAGATATTAATAAGAGAATAATTTGTCCTTATTGCTCTGCTAGGATATTGTTAAAAGTTAGGCCAAAAGGAATTGTTAAAAAAGTGAAGGCGAGATAATGTTTAGCGCAAAAATAACCATTACAGAACAAAAAGATTTTTTAAATGCGTGCGCTTTAGCTCTAAAACCAGAATCGAGATTTGAAACAAAAAGGGCCAAATTCGAAGTCAATTTAGATTCGGATCTTAATATAAATATTAGTGCTGAAGATGCTATCGCGTTTAGAGCAATTTTAAATACTTTAACGAGCTTATTGGCTATCGCGCAACAAGCGTGGCAAAAGGAGTAAAATGGCAGAAAAAGAAGAATTACAAGGAAAATTAAGCGAGTTGCAATTGCTACAACAAAAATTGACTTTCTTTTCTACACAGAAACAACAGTTACAACTCCAATTAGTAGAACTTGAACACGCTCTTAAAGAGCTAGAAAAAGCCAAAGAGGGCACATACCAATTAGTCGGAGAAATATTAATCGAAAAAAGCCCTGAATCGCTTAAAATCGAACTTAATAGTAAAAAAGAAGAGATAGACCTTAGAATTAAAATGATCGAAAAACAAGAAACAAAATTAAAAGAAAAATTGCAAGAGTTACAGAAAGAATTACTTGCTAAAATTAAGTAAGATTTTAAAAGGAATCTTTGATTAAAGTCAAAATGGGTGCACTTGATGATGCGCTTGAATTATTAAAAAATCTTGTTTCAG
>JAWAPU010000012.1:0-12503 GCA_038894275.1 Candidatus Nanoarchaeia archaeon
ACTCCTATATAACTTGCCTGTACACATTCTCCATCACAATATATCAGACCTTTTCCGCATGGTCCAGCAACCGCCATTCTCTTTTGAGCTACCCTACCAGATTCTTCCTCACATAGAATTTCCCCATCTTCTGTTTCACTACAATCTTCATCTGCTCTATTACAATTTGCTATTACTGGACGCTCTTCTTCATCAAGTGGATAGAAGTAATCAGACTCGCACCATGCTCTTCCTGGCATCGATATTGCTATTTGCTTTTCTCCTTCCACGAATACAACGGTTTCAGCTATACAATCATTCGAATTTAATTCGACTGTATAAGCTTGTTTCTCTGGCTGGTACAAAATTTCAATGCCTATTTTCTTTTCTTTGCCTGTTGAAGCAGTCAAATCTTCAATTGCTTTCTGTTTTAATTGATCCCATAAACTGACTAAAGTTGCACTATTACATTTGCGCTGGTCTTGTTTCACTTCTACTGTTCCGCTCTTTTCCTTTTCAATTTCTAACCCAAACTTACAAGCATAACTATAGCTGTTTAAATTGTTACTGAGCTGTTCTAAGATACCTTGTGTTTCTGCAGACAAAGTGCCTTTGACTTCTATGTTTTTAACAGGTGGTTTTGGTTCTGATGGAGTTCTTAATTTACCAATCTCTGCGCCGTTTAAATAGAAGTTGTAGCCGTAAGGTGCAGTTGCTGTTGTGTATCCTGAATAACATTTATCCAACAATGCATAAGTCCATTCGCTTGGATCTGTTAAGGACCTAAACTTCAAATCTTTGTTATTAAATTCTAGGCTAATAATATCTATGTAGCTTTCGTCATCTTTATTATATAGTCTATTAAGCACTGTTCCATAATTCTCAAATACAATTTCCTTCTTTTCTATTCCCCAAATATCTATGTTTTTCTCTACTTTTAACAATAGAGACAACGGAAAAATTGCAGTTATCTTGTCTTGTGGCAGAGTTATCGTAGTTTCAGACGTAGTTTCACAAACATCTGCAACCCTATTGGAGTTCGCATCTCTTACACAAACATGGGCAGAGTTATCTGCTGTCGGATACGATATAAAGCCAGGATTGCACTGCAAACTGTTTTGCTGCGGTCCACTTTCACATTCTATATATACTGTTTCGCCGTTTTGGTCTGTCGTTTCTACTACTGCTCCTCCAGTTGCTCCAAATTTCTCAAATGCTACAATTGCCAAAATTCCAACCAGTGCTAAAACTAATACAATTCCAAAAAAGTTTTTCTTCGCCATTTTACCTCCTTAGCCAAAATTCGTATTTGATAATATATAAATATTATGTTTTTTTATGTTTTGAATAAGTTTAGAATTAAATTTTTCTTCTTCGTTTCTTTTTTAATCTAAAAGTTTAACATCGTCAATTTTACCATCTCCGTCTTTATCTTGACATTCGAGCACTGCATAAAAATCTGAATTTAAACTAAAATTTTTTAGAATTTTTTCATGATGATTTGTTAAAGCTAAAATTGCTCCTCTTGTGCCTTCTGCCTTTAGCCCCGCTAATAAAATAATTACTTTATTTTTATCCCAAGGATTTCTAATTTTTGCAATTAATGCATGATTTTCCTCAATGAATTTTTTCTTTTCACTAATTAATTGCCAAGTTTTTTCCCAAGCAAATTTTACTTTAAGGTTATTATTAATTTCTTGAGAAATTATGTTTGCAACAGGTCCACCGATCAAAATCATGTTTTTGTTATATGTTTTTTCTGCTTTTACTTCGGTGTCTAATTTTATAATAAATTTATTTTCTGGCAAAGAACATAAATTTCCCAAGAAAAAAGCCAATTGTACAGCATAATGACTATCACGCGCAGAAGTTAAATATGGACCATGCGGTTCCGGAGACCCGACAACAATCTCTCCATTGAAAAATCCATCTTTGAAAAATTCATATAAAAATTGTCTTAATTTTGAATTTTTTTGTTCTTTGAAATAAATTTCTTCCGAAGCTAATTCAAATCCAAAAGCCGGTGCGGTGAGATCATAGTATTGACAAAGAGCACCTCTTTTCGGCTCACTTCTTATTACGTTAATAAAACCTGCTTTTTTTAATGCTTTCAAATGATAATATATTTTTTGTTCATGTTCTCCTAATTTTTTACTTAATTCAATTGCGTAAGAAGATTTTTTAGAAAGTTCTTCTAATATTTTAATCGCTAAAGGATTTTTTAAAACTTTTAGTTGGAATGGTTCTAAAAGTTTTATTGCTTTAGCTTTTTTTCTTTGCAAATCAACAATTAACTTTTGCATGTAGCAATAAGAAATTTTATTATTAAAAATTTTTTTATGGTTCTATTTTTGTTTTAATGAAATTTATAAATAAAATCTTTCTCTTCTTGTACAAGCCATAGAATGGAAATAAAAACTCTTTGCAGCGCGCAGCAGATGGCCTTAGATAATATTATTAATTACAAAAGTGAAGCATTTCAACTAAAGTCTGAAAATGAAAAAACAGAAGAAATTTGTAGAAATTGCTATCAAGCAGGAAAATTTAGAAAAGATTTAACCCCATATCCTGTGTGGTATTGTAGTTATTTTAAACCGCACAAGATTTTGCCAGGACCTTGCAAAGATAAAAATTGTCCTTATTATATTCCAAGAATATAAAGTAAAGACCTCGAGATTTGTAAGGATTTGTAAGTTAAATTTATAAATACTGCTTCGGTATTAAATTTAATGGCCACAATTTTGAAAAGTAAAAACTATTCTGGCCTAGGGACTAAAATGGAAAAGAAAACTTGGTGGTTATTTCTTTTATTACTCGGACTTGTCGTGCTCGGAACAGCGACTTTGTGCACGAATGTAAATGCGCAGCTTGGAGAACCTGTACAACCTGGGCAACCGGCACAACCGATGCAAGCGGTTACTTGGAACTTGGATTTCCAGGAACAAGAAGACGGTAGTCTAAAAGCAATGCTTCCTGCTAAAGGGCATTGGGGTTATAGACCTGAAGCACGCTTCGATCCTGAATTTGGTTACCTTGATTTGAATTTAGAGCCTCAAGTACAACCTGGCGAAAATATATATATCGCGTCATTCTCGCCGCCAAATATAACTGTTAAAAACGCGTTTTCAAAACCAATTCCTCTTGGGCCAAAAGGTAGAAATATAATAATACAAAGTGCAATCGACTTAAATTATGAAGACACTTACCCAGAAGTTGGAGATGCGCAGGTGTCTTATTATGCGGCTACTGGCGGATTTATCGAAAACTTTTATTTAGAAGACTTAGAACCCGGGGTTAGTGCAGAGTTTTATCAAGAAATAGTTCCAGCAGGCGATGATTCTTGGATTGCAAACTGCGTAACTGGCGAACCAATTGGCATAAATCAAATAACAGATGAACAAGTTTGCCTGGGTATTTATGATGCAGAAACTGATGAAACTTATATTTTAATACTAGAAGCTCAGCCAGCAGTTGCTTATGAGAAAGTTTACGATTACGCCGGAGGAGAAGAGTTTTTACTGGACGAAGAGGCAGGACTTGAAGTTGTAAGCTATAATGAGCTGCCAATTACTGTCCATAGAGTATTAAAACCTATACAAAGATGCTTACCTTATGGCGGGGGGGCTCCTGATGAACCAAATCATTGTATTCCCGGACCGTATGGGTTTTGGGTTTTCGAAGTAAGCTACACAATTCCGGAAACAGAAGCCCAACCAAGGAAAATTGCAATGAGCGGTATAAATGTGATAATTACTAAAAAGCAAAAAGATGCGGTTATGGGAGTAGAAGACCCGACAATTACACTTTCAAATGCAGAATTAACTCTTAACAGTGATTATGTATTTAGTAATGTACCAGTAAACTTTGAGAATGTAATAATGTCCAAACCCCCTGCTAAGAAACCTGCTTTCATACACATGAATGGGGACTTTAATTGGAATGGCGGAGGAAGTTCAGGAATCTATGGCTTAAAGAATTTAATAATCTGGCCAGATTCTCAAAATACGATTACATTAACAAATGTAAATCTTGACCAAGTAAATGTTTTAGCAAAAGCTGCTGCTTTACAAATGACAAATAGCAATGTTGTTTTAGTAGATGAGAGCTTTACTTTGGCAAGTGGCGCGGGAATACTTTATGCTGGGCAACAAAAACAACAACCATTATCTGGAGGAAAAGATGCGAGGGATGCACGAGCGACTATAATCAACAACACCTTTACATCTCTAAGCCCTGGATATATTGGAATAAAAGTAATTCAAAGTAAGCACACGCAAGAAGCAGGAACTGTCACCTTGAAAGACAACACTATTGCAGATATGAAGATTGCAGTTGCTGCAGGAGCAAGAGATACAAGAGCATTGACGGTCAAAGCAGAAAATAACAGGTTTGTAAATGTAAAAACGGGAATAGCAGCATTTAACGCAAATGTCGAGTCTAAGAATAACAGATATGAAAATGTGGACTACTTTGGAATTGCAGTACCTGAAAAAGCATTTTACGAAGCAGTTATGCCAGAATTAGCACCGAAGCTGGCAGTATTTAAAGAAGGAGGAAGCGCAAAATCTGAATATGATTACTTCGATGTTGGACACAGCAGCAACTTAGCACAAGTTGGTTACGAATATGGTGCAGCAGTTTATGTCTATGGGCCAACAAACTTTGCAACAGTTGATGATGCAACAATTGTTTCCGCAACCAGCATAGTAGCTACGAAAGGAGGGGCAAATTCCTTTACCGACCAATGTCCAAATGATGCATACGGACCTGGAGAAGGGGCAGGAGGAACTGGCTGCCCATTTGCAGACCGCACAATTGTTACTTTGCATAAAATATGCCAAGGTTCAAACAAAGCACCTTGTAATTACGCAGGTTCTACAAAAGTTCCATTAGATGGCGTCCAAGTAAAAGTATTTAACAGAAACGATCCGGCATTTTTGGCAACATACACTAAAAATCCAAAAGGAGAACTATACGGACAGATATTCGAATCTAATATTGGAATGATGTCTAAATGTGTAACTGGTGATGGTGTTTGCATTGTAGGAGAATCTGCAAAAGGCGACTACTTGGTAATTGCAAAATACTACGATTATGAAACTGGAAAAATAGTTTACACTGGTTTACCAAAAGGATATTCTGACTTTGGCTATGATGGAGTTGCTCTAAAAGACTTGCAAATATTAAAGACATATAAGAAAGACGGAACTATACAGATTAGCGGCGGAAGTAAGACAGTCATTTTAGGAAGTTACTTAGAATTAATATATCCAGATCAAGCAATTTGGGAAGAATCCGCAAGCACTTATGTATACCCATTAATTATGAATAGTGATGAAGATTGGGAAGTTGATGTTTGTGCACAAGTACCTGAAGGTTACGAAGTAATAGGTGTATACGATGAAAATGGCAACTTAGTGACAAATAGAAACTGCATACAAGCACTAGTTGCAGGTACAACCACTGTTGTCGCATTTGAAGTTGCAGATGTCGGAAGTCCTAAAGAGTTTACAGCAACATTGGATATAGTTGCAAAAGAAAAAGCTCGCAGAGTAAAAGATGGGGCTAAAGCACCTAAAGAAAAGAGAGCCAAATTAGAGATTCCGAGTAAGAACAAAAAAACAGATAGAGCAAAAGCAGTACCTGAAAAAGCAGTGGCTCCAAAAACATTTACTGGTGCAGCAATTGCAGAAGGTACAACAGCAAGTTGGTTACTATTGGCATTAGCAGGTTTAATTGCGTTGTATTTGTTGTTCGGCAAGAAAAGAAAAAAGTAAATTTTTCTTTTTTATTTTTTAATATTATTTGACCCAATCTGTGCTAATATTTTCCTTAGTACCTTTTAGCCAATTATACGCAGAAAGAGCAGCTTTACACCCTTCTCCTGCAGCAACAACTGCTTGCTTAAATAAAGTATTTGTGATATCGCCAGCAGCAAAAATTCCTGGATGCGACGTAGCGCAATTTTTATCAACAATTATTTGCTTAAATTCATCTAATTTAACTAAATGGGCAACCATATCCGTTTTAACCTCATAACCTATTTCTACAAAAACACCATCTACTGGAATTTCACTAATCTCTTTAGTTTTAGTGTTCTCAATTAAAACAGAGTTAACAAATTTTTCTCCTTTTATTTCTCTTACGACAGAATTTAGAACAAATTCTATGTTTTTTAATTTTTTAGCTTTTTCAACTAATTTTTTATCTGCTCTAAATTCTTCTCTCCTATGAATTAAATATACTTTTTTAGCAATTGAGCTTCCATAAATAGCAGCATCAAAAGTAGAATTTCCACCGCCGATAACTGCAATAATTTTATTTTTAAACAAAGGCATATCGCAAGTTGCACAATAACTAACTCCTTTTCCTAAAAACAAATCTTCGTTTTTAGCTCCTAATTTTCTAGGAGTTTTACCATACGCAAGAATTATCGCTTTTGAATGGTATTTGTTTAACTGTGTTTTAACTTCAAATTTATTTTTTTGCGCATTTATTTTAATAACTTCTTCAAAAATTATTTCTGCGCCTTGGTTTCTTGCTTGCTCAAACATTTTTTGAGCTAATTCAACTCCAGATATTTCTAAAAAGCCCGGGAAATTTTCAACAAGGGACGCCTTTGCTATTTGCCCGCCTATGTCAGAACTAAGAACTAAAGTGTTTAACCCTTTTCTAGCAGCATAAATGGCTGCTGTTAATCCTGCAGGCCCAGCACCAACAATTATTAAATCATAAATTTTACTCATTTGTTATATTTTCAACTTCTTTTTTTCCTTCTTCTAATTCTTTCTTTTGTTCTTCGTCTAATTTTAACAAAAGTGTTTGAAATTCTCCAACGTGTGTTTTCTCTTCTTTTATTATATCTTCAAAAACAGCTTTTATTTTCTTATCAGCAACTATTGCTGCTAATTGTTCATACAAATTGATAGCGTCTAATTCGGCAATCATTCCCACTCTTAATGCTTCTTTAGTTTTTTCTATCGAGTTTAATTTGTTCAAATCTTTTGGAATTTCAGACATCATTTTATTTACCTCCTAGCAATTTTTTTAATTTCTGTTCATTAAAACCAACAAGCACATTTCCATCTATTTGTATTACTGGAACTCCCATTTGCCCAGAAAGCTGCACCATTTCATTTAATGCTTCTTCGTTTTCAGACACGTCTACTTTTTCAAAAGTTATGCCATTTTTAATAAAAAAGTCTTCAGCTAGTTTGCAGTAAGGACAATAAGGCGTTGTAAAAAGTCTTATTCGTTTTATTTGTTTGGCCATTTAGCTCTTAATTGAAAAGATTATTTAAATCTTTTTATTAGGTTTGCAAAGAAATATGAAATCTTTTTCTTCTTCGGCAAATTTTATTATTTTTAAATATTTTTCAATTAATTTTTTAATATCTTTTGCGTTTTTTTCTTTTTTTAAAATCGAAACTATCGCATAATCTTTACAAACTCTATTTATTTCATGTAAAACTTTATTTTTATCTTCAACATCTTGTAACATAGTACAAGAAACGACATAATCAAAACTATTATCCGGAAAAGGCAAATTTTCAGCATAGCCCAAAACATAATTAGGGCCAGATTTTAAATTTTTAGCTAAGGCCAACATTTTTTTTGAAGAGTCCAAACCAGTTATTTTTCCTCCTAGCTTATAAATTTCATATGTTATTATTCCGGTCCCACAACCTACATCTAATACGGTTTTATTAGAGAAATTTAACCAACTTTTAACAAAATTCCATTTTTTAATTTGTTCTTCTTCGTATAATTCATTATAACCTTCGGCTATTGAATTATAATATTCGTCTGACATTTTCTTTGATTTCATTTTTCACTTTTATCGTGTTAATTAAATATTTAAATTCTTTTTAAATACTTTAATAAATGGCTTTCATAATTAAAAGTCCTATTAGCGGAGAGCCTATCTGTATTTATCAACCCATCACGCAAAATAAATTAAAAACCGTAATAAGCAAGGCGAATAAAGCATTCTTAATTTGGGCAAATTTTACAGTAAAAGAGAGATGCAACTTTATTAAAAAATTAGGGCTCTCTGTAAAGAAAAATAAAGAAGATTTAGCTAAGATAATAACTGAAGAAACAGGGAAACCGATAAAACAGAGTTTTGCGGAAATTGAAAAATGCATTTTATTTTGCGAATACGTATTTAAAAATGCTGATAAAATTTTAAGTCCAGAAAAAATAGAAACAGATGCTAACGCAAGAATAGAGTTTGAACCGTTGGGCATTATTGCGGAAATAATGCCTTGGAATTTTCCATTTTGGCAAGTTTTTAGAGCCACTTTACCTACTTTAGTTTCTGGAAATACAGTAATTTTAAGACATAGTACATTTTGTTTAAAATGCGCTTGTGCTATTGAAACTTTGTTTAGGGAAGTATTTCCAAAAAACGTATTTAATTCTGTAATTGGTGGGCACGATATTGTAGAAGCCATAATTAAAGATAAGAATATTAAAGGAGTTAGTTTTACAGGCTCTGTAGAAACAGGTAAAAAAATTTATTCTTTGGCGGCAGAAAATTTAAAGAAATGTGTTTTAGAGCTGGGCGGCTCGGATCCTTTTATAGTACTAAAAGACGCAGATGTTTTGGCCGCAGCAGAAGCCGGAGTAAGATCTAGATTTGCAAACGCCGGGCAAAGTTGTACTTCTGCAAAAAGATTTATTGTGGAAAGAAAAATCGCAGATCAATTTGTCAAACATTTTACAAAATTGACAGCAGAACTAAAGATAGGAAACCCATTTGACATAGATACAGATATAGGTCCTTTAGTTAATGAAGAGCAAATAGAAAAATTAGATTTCCAAGTTAAAAAATCCTTAGAAATGGGCGCTAAAATTCTTTTGGGCGGAAAAAGACTTCCAATTTCAGGCTATTATTATACTCCAACAATACTTACAAATATCAAACCAAAAATGCCTGTTTGGAAAGAAGAAACTTTTGGCCCTGTTGCGCCAATAATGATTGTTGAAAATGAAAAAGAAGCAATTAAAATGGCAAACAATAGCAAATATGGACTAGGCGCTTCGCTTTGGACTCGAAATTTAAAAAAAGCGAATAATCTAGAGAAGAAAATAGAAGCAGGCTTTGTCGCAATAAACGGAAATGTGCGTTCCGACCCAAACTTGCCTTTTGGAGGAGTTAAAGAATCTGGAATAGGCAGGGAGTTAGATAAATTTGGTTTTTTTGAATTTGTCAATATAAAATCAATAAAAATTTACAAATAGCAATATTTTTATTCTTAATTTTCTTATTTTAAATATGCTAGTCAAATTTGATGTTTCGGATACTCAAAGAAAAGCCCTTAACATACAAATTATGAAAGAACTTTATCCAAAATACGGGTATAAAGCAGGTAAAAAAATAAAACCAAAATGGGTAGAACAATTAATGTGCGAATTAGATCCTTATAAATATTTATTAGAGTGGGATGTTCAAGAGGTTTCCCTGGGTTTTGTAGTAGATTTATTAAAGGTTTTGAAAGCAAGCAATCTTGAAGAATTAACCGTTTTACTTCCAAATGGGAAATTTACAATTAAAAAAGGCGAAAGAGCTGTAGAAATTTATGACAAGCTAAAAGAAGAATTGTAAAAAAATAAAAATCAAATTTTCAAAAATTTACTTTTTACTTCCACACTTTTTAGCATGGGCAAATAGTTTTTTAACCATTTCAGACGGCGTAGCTTTGCCAAAAACTTCTTTCATAGTGTGTGGGCATTTTGTAAAGTCGTATGTTAAACCGCCGAATGGTTTCTTTTTAGCAGCCATTTTTTAACCTCCTTTATTTTAAAGTATTATTTTTTATTTAAATATTTCGATTTAATCGCGAAGATATTTCGCTTCGGACTTAAATTTTTCTTTCCAATCTTTCAACAATTGGTCTTTAATGATTTTTGGGTTAATGTCTATAGAAGGCAACAGATCTACATTTATCCAATCTAATTTTATATCTGAAAAATTTTGATTAAGTTCTTGAATGTTTTTTGCTTTTGCCAAAAAGAAAATATCTAATCTGTGCTTGTTTCCATTTTCTTTAATGTTATCATATATATAAAGCAGTTTTTGTAATTCGATATTTAAATTTGTCTGAGCTTTTACTTCTCTTTTTGCAGCCTCTTCCAGTTTCTCTCCTAATCTTACTACACCTCCAGGCAAAAAAATCGCTGGAGGGTTTTGTTTTAAATATCTAAGTAGTAATAGTTTGTTTTCATTCAAAATTACTACTCCTACCCGAGCTCTAAAACTTTCAAGCATGCTCAAACAAATTTTAGCAAGTATAAAAAGTTTTATCTATTTAATTATAGAGAAAATATTTTAAAACATAATCATTAAAATAACTTTATGCGCTGGCCTTTATTAGTAGTTGCACTTTTAATAATATTTACACCTGTTTTAGCAGCAGATCAAATTTTAGAAGATAAAGTACCAGTACTTATTTATCTAAATAGCAAGAATATCGAAACAGCTTCAACAAGTTCCAATTTGGCAAGTTCTCTAGAAAATGCAGATTTTGAAATAGACCCAGAATACACTTTTACAACAATTTCAGCAATTTACACGCATCTCACAGAAAAACAAATAGAAGAGCTTTCCAAGTTAAAAGAGATTAAAATTTATAGAGATGAGCTAAAATATAAAATTGCACTTTCAGAAGCAGCGCCTTTTGTAGGAGCGAATTATATTTGGAATATTTCCATTTCAGGACTAAATATAACTGGAGAAAACTATTCTGTTTGTATAGTAGACACCGGTGTAAATTCAAGCCACCCCGCTTTATTAAATAAAATAATTGCCCAAATGGATTTTTGTGCAGATAATTCTAATTGTATTACAAATGACACGGTAGCAGAAGACGCAAATGGACATGGCACTCATGTGGCAGGAATTATCGCCTCACAAGACTCTTACTCAAAAGGAATTGCGCCGGGCGCGAATTTAGTTATAGCAAAAGCATTTAATTCAAGTGGCTCCGGGTCTGATAGTACTATTTTAAAAGCGTTAGAATGGTGTATTAGTAACTCGGAGATATATAATATTTCGGTAATAAGTATGTCTTGGGGAAGTGGCGGACCTTTTAATAGTTCAAACACAGACGATTGTTTAACTTTTAGCCAATTAATAACCAACATGTTAAAAACTGCTTCCGATAAAAACATAACATTAGTTGCTGCAGCAGGAAATGAAAATTGGAACAATGGGATAATGTATCCTGCTTGTTTATCAAATGTAATTTCTGTTAGCGCATCCGCGAGAAATTCGGATCAAATTGCAAGTTTTTCTTCTGTTGGCGATTTATTGGGTATTTTGGCGCCAGGGGTTAATATTAATTCTACTTCAAAAAATGGGAATTGGATAACGATGAGCGGCACATCTATGTCAACCCCATTTGTTTCAGGAGCCGCTATCTTGCTTAGCCAATATAATAAATTAAGATATGGTTTAGATCTAACACCCACTGAGATTAAGCAGAAGTTGTTAAAATCTCGTTTCGAGATAACAAAAGCAAACATAACTGTACCAAGACTTTATTTGCCTGATTCTTTTGCTCCAATTGATATTGTGTCTCCTCAAAATACCACTTATGGAAATACCTCTTTAAACTTTAACATAACCACAGATTCAAATGTTTATGCAGCTAATTTAACTATAAATAACATTTATAATTATTCGCTAGTAAATTATACTGAAAAAGATTGGTACGCTACTGTTAATACATCTGATTTAGGAGAAGGTACATTTAATGCCACATTTAATATATTTGGAGATTTAAATAATTCGAAGTCTATTGTTTTTTCACTAGATTTGACAGGTCCAAACATAATTTTGAACAGCCCCTCAAACGATTCTGAAATTGCTCCCAAAACTTTGATAAATTTAACAATTCAAGATTTAAGCAACGTTTCAAATGCGTGGTATTCTTTAGACAATGGTAATAATATTTCGATTCCTTATATAAATGGCTATTACTTAATTAACACTGAAAATTGGACAAAGGGCGTTTGGGGCGTTTATGTTTGGGCAAATGATAGCATTGGAAATTTAAATAATTCTTCTTTTACTTTCGAAGTAAATAATAGTTTACCTATTTGGAATATGAGCAAATTCTTTTCAGTAAATGAAGATTCAGAAATTTCTTTTTATTTAAATGCGTCTGATCCTGATAACGAACCAATAAATTATTTAGCTTTAAGTCTGCCACAGCACGCAATATTAAATTCTACAACAGGCTTATTCAATTGGACCCCCCGAGATGAAAATGTTGGTAATACTAGTATTACGTTTAGAGCTTATGATCCTTATGATTATTCAGAACTTAATATTACTATCGAGGTAAATAATACCAACGATCCTCCCACTATTTTACCTATAAACGATCAAGAAGCAAATGTCGATGAAGAATTTATATTGTACGTATACGCTACAGATCCCGATTTAGACTCTAACGACAATTTGATATTTTCAGATAATACGAGTTTATTTGATATTCAAAAAATAAATCAAAATT
>JAWAPU010000013.1:0-12266 GCA_038894275.1 Candidatus Nanoarchaeia archaeon
GGCAAAAAAATTTGGAATTTTCCCAGATCAAATTGTACTAATGGTGCATTGAGGAAGTAGAGGTTTCGGTCATCAAATTTGTGCCGATTATGTATCTATTTTTAGACAAAAAATGAAAGATTGGCAAATAAAAGTAAGAGATGTCGAATTAGCCTGCGCACCAATTTACACAAAAGAAGCGCAAGATTATCTCGCTGCAATGAAATGTGCTGCAAATTATGCTTTTGGCAATAGGCAATTAATTTTACACAGAGTAAGAGAAGTATTTGAAAAAGTTTTTGGATTGGACGCCGAGAAACTTGGATTACATTTAGTTTATGATGTTGCACATAATGTTGCCAAAATTGAAGACCATTTGATAAATGGTAAGAGAAAAAAAGTAATTATGCATAGGAAAGGAGCTACGAGATGCTTCGGACCAGGAAGAAAAGAGCTCGCTCCAATTTATAGAGACATTGGCCAACCAGTAATAGTTGGAGGAAGCATGGAAACTGGTTCATATCTATGTGTTGGCACGCAAAAAGCGATGGAGCTAACATTTGGAAGTACAATGCACGGTTCTGGCAGGACGATGTCAAGAGCTGCAGCGAAAAAGAAAGTTAGAGGCGCAGAATTACAAAAAGAAATGGAAAAAAAAGGAATTTATGTTCGATCCGTATCTTATTCTGGTTTAGCAGAAGAAGCGGGTGTAGCATATAAGAATATTTCAGATGTCGTAGATACGATGCATATTGCTGGCGTTAGTAAAAAAGTAGTTGCTTTTACACCGGTTGGAAATATCAAAGGATGACACTTTAGGTAATTTTTAACATATCGAAAAATTTATATATAGCAAATAATATTTTAACTAGGGAGTAGTAATGGCGTCCTCAAAATTTAAAGGTGTTCAAGTATTTGATCTTACAGATAGAAAACAAGAAAAAGCATACTATGCTATGCTTAAAAACGTTGTAAAAAATAAACAAAAAATACCCATTATGGCTAAAGGAATGATGCGATTGGTCGATTTCACTAAAAAACTTGCTAAATTAGATATTTACCCACCTTTCGAAACAGCTTGGACAAAAAAGGAAAAAATCATACTCGGCAAGTTCTTTTGTGGCCAGTAGCCATGTGCCTCCTATGACCGGCCAGCATTTGCCGAGAGCTGGCCGGAATCACATTTCTGTTCCATAAGGTAGTTTTAAATAATTTTGTCTTCTATTTTTACTATGCTCACCGAAAACTTAGAAGATATAATATTAAGATTTGAAGATAAAGAGCAAAAAGTAATTGATTTAAAAAATATAGTCAAAATAGCAGCCATTCGTGAAGATTTTGATTTAGATACTCTTTTTAACGCCAGTTTTTTTCCATTACAAAGGAAACATAGTTATTTGGATAACGACCCTACAAATTTTAGATATTTTACGGTTTTATACACTCTTTATAATTTATCTTATGAAAATGAAAAAAAGAAATGGGAAGGCGTCACGCCACACACAATTTCAAATTATGCAAGTATAAACATTCACGATGTTTATAGATGTTTAAACGAATTAGTAAAATTAAATTTTGTTGAAAAATTAAAAATAACTGATGAAAATTGGTTCAAAAAATTAAAAGAAAAAAAGGAAGAATTTGAAAAAAATAAAAAAGATTCCTTAGCAATTATAGCTAAGTATGAACCTTTACTTAAACAAGCATTTGAAATTTCACCTTGTGCTGCAAGCTATTTAAGAAAAGAATTGAAAAAAAAGATCGGGAAAAAAATTAAAGAAGATGAAGATTTTGAACTTTTAAAACCCTCTGGGAGGCCTATTTATTATTATAGAATTACAGAGGAAGGAAAAACTTTTTTACAAAACATTAGAAAAGAATGTTCCAAGCAATACGATTTTTTTTCAAATGTTTTTAACAAAATTAAAGAAAAATTAAACGGCCATAATTTAGAACATAAAATTTTCGCTAAATATGGAATTTTACATTTGCCAGAAAATAGATTAGAAGCAAGTTACAAAGTTTATTCTGAAATTTTAGAAGAATATAAACAATTGCCAAAAGATGCTCGCGAGATTTGTACGATCAGCTTAAAAGAATTTCAAATAGGAAAAAATAAAATAAAATTGGCTTGCATACCTGAAGAAATATCAAATCACCAAAAAGAAGAAATTGCAAAATTCTACTTAAGCGAAAATAAAGTTTATGCTAAACTCTTAAACTCAAAAGAATTGCTTGATGTTTTTAAAATTGGAAATTGGGCTTCAAACCAAATCGATGAATTTTACAATTATTTAAGCCAAAATCAAAAAGATAAAGCATATGAAATTCTTTGTAAAGAGATTAGAAATAAAAATTTAAATTTGACAAGAATCGAAAAATTATATTTAGCAAGTAAAAACAATAAAATAATTCCTTTTTACGCAGGTAAAAAACACGAAATTAACGAAATTATACTGACAAATAACGAGTCGCTTTATTTAGGCGAATTTGCAGGCATAATTTTTCTTCCAGTCTATTTTGGGAAAATTTTAAAAAAACAACACCATAAATAAGACAGTGGAAATAAAAAATCTTGAAGCATATTTAAATGAATTAAAGAGCAAATACAACGGAGAAGAAAAAGAGATATATGAAATAAATGGATACAACGAAGCTGCAAAAGACATACTCTTTGGCTTGCAGGAATACGATAACTTTTTAGAAGAATGGGAATTAAAAAGATGCGTAGAATTTCTTGTTTACTTAGGCGAACTTTTTAAGGACGCTGAAACATATATTGTCATAGAGCATAGTAAAATGTATAAGAATTTACCAGATAAAGGTCTTTGGGGTTGTTATATATTTAATGATCGGCAAAACCCGACTGAAGTTTTACTTGTATATGGGTTAATGCCCTTAGAAAGAAACGCCAATCACTTAACCAATCGCTTAACAATAATAGAATTATATTCTAAATAAATTTAAAACTAATAATGAGAAACTTTTTAAAGCAATTTTCTTAATGAGCAAATATGGGGCATATCAAAAGAAAGCGCCCGAGAAGAGGAAGTTTGCAATTTTGGCCTAGAGTTAGAGCTAAAAGAATTTATCCTGCCCCGCACTTTGCAAGAAAATCCGAAGCAAAATTACTTGGGTTTTTAGGTTATAAAGCAGGGATGACCTCTGCAATAATTATTGATAATAAACCTAAATCTCCGACTAAAGGAGAAGAGATTAAAAGAGCTGTAACAATAATAGAAACTCCTCCAATTACAATTTTCGGAATTAGATTTTATAAAAAAGACCATTACGGCTTAAAAGTAATTGGTGAAGTTTGGGTAGATAGATTGGATAAAAATTTAGCAAGAAAACTAAAACTTCCAAAAAAACAAAAATGGACTTTGGAGAAATTAAAAGAAAATCTGCCTCAAACAGCAGAAATTAGAGTTTTGACGCACACAAACCCAAAAGAAACCGGTTTGGGAAAGAAAAAACCAGAAATTTTAGAAATACCGATTGGCGGGTCTGTAGAAGAACAATTTAATTATGCTTCATCTATTTTAGGCAAAACGATTTCAATAACCGATGTATTCAAAGAAGGCCAATATGTCGATGTTCATGCTGTTACAAAAGGAAAAGGATTTGAAGGCGATATTAAAAGATTTGGTGTTAAATTAGCATCACATAAAGCAGAATTTGGAAGAAGGCACAGAGCAACAATGGGTCCGATAACACCGGCAGTGACTGGTTGGTGGATTGCTCAACCAGGCCAATACGGATATAACACGCGAACAGAGTATAATAAACAAATAATTAAAATTTCAAATTGTAAAGACTTAAATATCAACCCTGTTTCTGGTTTTAGCAGATATGGTTTAGTTAAAAATACTTATGTAATATTAGACGGATCAACACCTGGCCCCAAAAAAAGAACAATAGTGTTGACGCATGCAAAAAGATTAAATAAATCCGTACCTGAAACCGCGCCGGAAATAACGCATGTTTCATTAAGGTCGCAACAAGGTTAAAATGAAAGTTCCTATGTATTCTTTGGATGGAGAAATCATCTCACAAATAGAACTACCCAAACAATTTTATGAAGAAATAAGAGATGACTTAATTAAAAGAGCGGCTTTATCTGTTCTTTCTAAAACTCATCAACCTTACGGCACGGACCCGTTAGCAGGGAAAAGGCAAGGAAAAGCATGGCCAAAAAGAAGAAGAAAATTTGGCACGACTTATGGAAAAGGAATTTCGAGAGTTGCCAGAAAAAGATTATGGAGAAGAGGCGCACAAATAGGTTGGGTTGGTGCTCGAGGAGCTCAAACAGTAAAAGGAATTAAAGCGTTTCCACCAAAAGTCAATAAAATATTTGAAGAAGAAATTAATAAAAAAGAAAATAAAAAAGCGATCAGGTCAGCGCTTGCTGCATGCGCAAATTTAGAAAAAGTCGGTGCAAAACATAAAATAAAACTTACCGCAGTTCCAATTGTTGTCGAGGATAAAATCGAAGAAGTGAATAAGACAAGAGAAATATACAAAATTCTTAAAAATTTGGGCTTAAAGGACGAACTTAAAAGAATTAAAGAGAAGAAGATCAGGCCTGGAAAAGGGAAAATGCGTGGAAGAAAGTATAAAACAAAAGCAGGTCCTTTGATAATTGTATCTAAACCTTGTAAATTAGAATTATCAGCAAGAAATTTAGTAGGAGTAGATGTTTGTCAAATAAATTTTTTAAACGCTGCATTACTTGCTCCAGGTGCACAAGCAGGTAGGTTAACAATTTGGAGCAAGGCTGCTTTAGAAAAATTAGAAAAGGAGAAATTATTTATAAAATAAAATGGCAGATCCTTTCGATATATTAAAATATCCGCTTTCCACCGAAAAAGCAGTTAGACAGATGGAAAGTGAAAATAAATTAATATTTATTGTAGATGCAAAAGCGTCAAAGAAAGCCATAAAATGGGCTATAGAAAAAGCATTTAATGTTAAAGTTGAAAAAGTAAACACTGCTATTATGCGAGACGGTAAGAAAAAAGCATATATAAAACTTAAACCAGAAACACCTGCTTCAGACGTGACAACCGCATTAGGTTTAACTTAAAATGGGAAAAAGATTACAAACACAAGCAAGAGGTGCGGGAGGACCTAGATATAGAGCAAATTCCCACAGATTTATTGGAAAAATAACCTATCCTTTTTCAATTAAAAAATTAAATGGCGAAGTTATAGATATTTTAGATTGCCCTGGACATAGTGCACCATTAATCAAAATTTTGTATGAAAATGGTGAAGAAGCGCTATTGCCAGCTCCATTAGGAATAAAAGTTGGCGCAAAGGTGGCATTAGGCCCAAATTCACCAATTGCAATAGGTTCTGTTTTGCCACTTGCTGAAATACCATCTGGAACTTATATTTTTGGCATAGAAAAAGAACCTTTTAATGGGCCAGAATTTGTCCGAACATCTGGCAATGCTGCTGTAGTTGTAGGAAAAGAAAAAGATAAAGTTTTGGTTCGACTGCCTTCTAAAAAAACTCTTCTTTTTAACGGCAAATGCCGTGCGACTATTGGAATAATTGCGGGCGGCGGTCGAATAGAAAAACCATGGGTTAAAGGGGGTAAAAAAGCCATAGCACTTGCGGCTAAAGGAGGCAAAATCTTTCCAAAAGTTTCAGGTGTTGCAAAAAATGCTATTGATCATCCATTTGGCGGCACGCACAGGCGCACAAAAGGAAGACCGACAACCACAAGGAGAACAGGTATACCTCCAGGTAGAAAAGTCGGTCTCTTAGCAGCAAGAAAAACCGGAAGAGGCAAATGATTGGCGTAATATTTATAAGATATCAAAAAAGTTTGGAAAACAATGGCAAAGGTTTTTACTTATAAAGGAAAAACGCAAGAAATGTTAGAAAAATTAAATCTAAACGAATTGGCAGAGATCTTGCCAGCTAGATTAAGAAGAACAATTAAAAGAATGCTCAAAAGAGGATACACACCTGCAGAAAAAGGTTTGCTAAAAAAAATCGATGCTGTAAAAAAAGGTTTGCGCACAAAACCAATTAAAACTCATTGTAGAGAAATGCCTATTTTGCCAAATATGTTTGGCTTAACAATTCATGTTCATAATGGTAAAGAATTTGTCCCTGTGCGAATAAATCCAGAAATGATTGGAAACCGATTGGGAGATTTCGTATTAAATTGTAAAGAAGTTAAACATGGAGGTCCTGGTATTGGATCGACAAGAGGTTCAAAGTTCTTATCGGTTAAGTAAAAATGGCTAGCGGGTACAGTTTTCAAAATTTTGATTCAAAAACAATGGTTAGAATTTCGGGTAGGAATTTACCTATCTCAAGAAAAGCGGCTTATGAAGTAGCAAAAGCAATTAAAGGAAAATTGGTTAGTAAAGCGCTTTCTTTATTAAATGATGTTATCGAGAAAAAAAGAGCAATTCCATACACTAGATATAATAGAGACGTTTCTCATAAACCAGGTATGGCTGCAGGAAGATATCCTGTTAAAGTTTCCAAAGAAGTAATAAAATTATTAAAAAATGCTCAAGGTTCTGCACGAACTAAAGGTTTTGATTTACAAAAATTAAAAATAATTCATGCGGCAGTGCAGCAAGGACCTAAAAGGAGAAGGGGTGGAAGAAAAATCGGATTAATCGGTAAAAATACTCATTTTGAAATTGTAGTTGCAGAGGAGAAAAATGATTGAACGCGAATTTATAAAAGAAAAAAAGAAGCATTTGAAAATAAAAGAATATCTAATGTCGGTTTTGCCAAAGGCGGCAGGACTTGGCAGAATAACAATTGAAAAAACGCCTTTCGGAGAACATATTATTTTAGAGGCTGTAAAACCAGGTATGATTATTGGCAGAGGCGGTCAAACAATTACTGCAGAAACAAATGTGTTAAAAACAAAGTTTAATTTGGAAAACCCACAAATAGAAATTAAAGAAGTACCAGTTCCTGAACTAAATGCTGCAATTATGGCCAATAGAATATGTTCTGAACTTGAAAGATTTGGCACTTCTAGGTTTAAGGCAATAGGGTATAAAGCTCTCCAATCTATAATGAACGCAGGCGCATTAGGGGCTGAAATAAGAATTGGGGGCAGAGGCGTACCGGGGCAAAGAGCAAAAAATTGGAGATTTGCAATGGGTCACATGATGAAAGCTGGGCAAATAGCATTAGAAGAAATTGACACATATAAAACAGCAGCAAATTTACATTCTGGAACCGTTGGTGTGAAGGTATCTATTATGTTGCCAAATACTAAATTACCGGATAAAATAAAATTAAAAGAAACAAATAAAGAGATGCAAAAAGATTCTCAAAAGAATTCTGCTAAAGAAAATTCTAAAAACTCTATAGATAAAGAGGTTAAAGAAAAAAATCAAAAAAATGGCAATAGTAAGAACTAAAGAACTAAAAGGCTTAGCAAAGGCCGAACTTAAAAATAAAGAACTCGAACTAAAAAAAGAATTAATGAAATTGAGAGCGCAAAAAAATACAGGTACATTAGCCAATCCAAGCAAAATAAAAGCGATCAAAAGAGCCATTGCAAAAATTAAAACCGTAGAAGCAACGAAATGAACTGGAAAATTTTAATTTTAAAAATTCGATTAGTTTCTAAATTATTAGGAGGAAACCAATAAAAACTAAAATGTCAGAAATGTGCCCAACTTGCGGATTGCCAAAAGAACTTTGTGTTTGTGAAAGCATTGCAAAAGAACAGCAAAAAATAATCGTGAAAATAAAAGAAGGTAAATACAAAAACATGTGGATAACAACAATAGAAGGTATCGACGTAAATAAAGCAGAACTTAAAAATATAGCAAAGCAGCTTAAAAAAGCACTAGCTTGCGGCGGTAATTTTAAAGACAATGGGATAATAGAATTGCAAGGAGATCATAGCAAAAAAATAAAAAATGTTCTAGAAAAATTAGGGTTTAAACCAGAAAATATAGAAGTTCAGGAGAGATTCTAATGCCAATAACCGCTTTTAATTTAATAAAACACGAATTGATTGGTTTGAAAGCAAGAGTTGTCAAATCTAAAAATCCTTCAAACATAGGTTTAGAAGGAAAAATCGTGGATGAAAGTTGGAAAACGCTTACTTTAGAAACCAACGGAAGAGAAAAAAAGATTTTCAAATCAGATGTCACTCTTTTAATAGAACTTTCAGACGGAAAAAAAGTGCAAGTAGAAGGATCTCTTTTACTTGGGCGCCCGTGGGAACGTATTAAAAAGAAAATTGTAATGCGAAAATCATTTTAATTTATTTATTATTAATTTTGTTTTTGTTCATAAATATAAATTGTTAAAATTAAAGAAAAATAAATAGAAAAGTAACCTTTATAAAAGGTATTTTTCAAACTTTTGAAGTGAGATGGCAGCGGAAAAATGCACTGATAAAAAATGCCCTTTTCATAGTAGCCTGAGAACTCGGGGGCGTGTATTTGTAGGTAATGTAATAGCTACAAAAATGCAACATACCGCCAAAATAGAGTGGCCTTATTTATTCTACTTACCGAAATATGAACGTTATGAAAAAAGAAGAACAAGAGTATATGCACATATTCCTGCGTGCATATCTGTAAAAGTAGGTGATAAAGTTAAAATTGCAGAATGCAAGCCAATATCTAAAACTGTCCATTTTGTCATACTAGAAAAACTATGAAAGCGGTAAAATCAACAATTAGCAAAGCACTTCCATTAGGTGCGCGAATAGAAGCCGCAGACAATAGCGGTGCAAAGATAATCCAAATTATTTCTGTTAAAGGATACAAAACAAGAACCAAAGAATTAATGGCTGCAGGAATAGCAGACTTAGTAAATGTGGCTGTAAAGGTAGGAAACCCAGATATGATTCATAAAGTAGCGCCTGCTGTAATCGTAAGACAGAAAAAAGAATTTACAAGGCCCGAAGGCATTAAAGTAAAATTTGAGGATAATGCAGCAGTTATACTTAAAGATGTGCGATTAGGACTGCCAAAAGGAACTTTAGTAAAAGGTCCTATTGCAAAAGAAGTGGCGATAAGATGGCCAGCCATAGCAAAATTGGCCACGATGGTTTTATAAAATGGTTAAAAAAAAGTGGAGTGCTCATTGGAAATCGAGTAAATTACCTAAAAAACAAAGAAAATATAGAGCTAACGCGCCATTACATATAGCTCATAAAATGATTGCGGCGCATTTATCAAAAGAATTGCGTGAAAAATACCATAAAAGAGCACTACCATTACGAAAGGGGGATAAGGTAAAAATAATGCGTGGGAAATTTAAAGGAATAATCGGAGAAATCGAAAAAATAAGCTTACATAAGAAAAAAGTTTATGTTCGCGGGGCTGAACTTCAAAAACAAGGAGGAGCGATTAAAACTTTTGTTTGGCTCGATCCTTCAAACTTGCAAATTGTAACTTTAAATTTAGACGATAAAAAAAGAGTTGAAACGTTAGAAAAAAAGTAAAATGGCAAAAAAACATCTTTCCCGATTAGCAGCACCAAATACTTGGCCAATAGAAAGAAAAAAGACTAAATGGATAGCAAAACCAAGCCCTGGCCCGCATAACTTAAACTTTAGTATGCCGTTAAATGTTTGGCTTTGCGAAGTTTTGAAACTAGCTAAAACGAAAGCTGAAATTAAAAAAATTTTAAACCAAAAAGAAATTTTAGTGAATAATAAAACAGTGAAAGATCTTAGATACCCGTTGGGATTGTTTGATGTGTTATCAATTCCAAAAATAAAAACCGCGTACAGAATAATCATATCAAAAAACAATAAATTAAAAGCGATTAATTGTCCGCCCTCTGAAATAGATTATACTTTAGCAAAAGTTATTAAAAAAACCACTGTTAAAAAAGGTCGCTGCCAAATCACGCTTTCTAATGGTTGGACATTTTTAGCTAATCCAAAAGAATACTTAATTGGTGATTCCGTGCTAATAAATTTAAAGAAAAAAGAGTTTAAATCCTTGCCTTTAGAGATTGGCGCACTTGCATATATTGTACAAGGAAGCAACACCGCAAAAATTGGGAAAATTGTTGCCTTTTCTGAAGAAGGTTTGTTAAGAAAAAAGAAATATGTTCATATACAAACAGATTCTGAAACTTTCAAAGTTTTAAAAGACCATATTTATATTATCGGAAAAGATAAACCAATTATAACACTTGAAACATGAAAGCAGAAAACCCGATGCGCAAAATAAAAATAGATTCCCTTACCCTTAGTATGGGAGCAGGAATAGAAGCAGAGAATGTGGATAAAGCGGTAGCTCTATTAACTAAAATATCTAATAAAAAAGTCGTAAAATGCTTTGCAAAAAAAAGAATTCCTACTTGGAAAATAAGACCTGGATTACCAATTGGTGCAAGAGTAACAATAAGGGGAAAAGAAGCGTACGAATTATTAAAGAAATTATTATCTGTAGTTGATTTCAAATTACCTAAAAAATCTTTTACAAATAACACTTTTTCATTTGGTATCAAAGAATATGTAGATATCCCGGGCTTAAAATATGATCCAAAATTAGGTATATTGGGATTAGATGTTTGTGTTGCATTAAAAAGAGCAGGATATAGAATTGCAAAACGAAAGATTAAAAAAAGCAAAATTGGAAAAAAGCACAAAATAACTTCAGATGAGGCTTTTGCGTGGGCACAAGCTGAATTTGGAATAAAAGAAAGAGAGGTAGAATGAAAAGACCAGTTCAAGAAAAAATAATTACTGGAAAAACTAAGCTACAGCGCTTTTTACGGCACAATGTACCTAAAAAAAGAGTTGGACAAAGATTTACTATTTGTGAACGTTGTGGCGGCACAAGAAGGCATATTTCTAAATATGGTTTGCACATATGCGGTAGATGCTTTAGAGAAGTTGCAAAAGAATTGGGTTTTAAAAAATTGAGGTGAAAAATGCGTCACGATGTTTTATCAGATGTGCTTCACAATTTAAAAATAGCTAAAGATAGCAAGCAAAGTGAAATAATCGCAAAACCCATATCTAAATTAACTTGTAAAGTTTTAGATATTTTAAAGAAAGAAAAATATATTGAAAATTACGAAATTATTAAAGACAAAAAAGGCGATTCTGCTAAAATAAAATTAACTAATCAAATCAACGATATTGGTGCGATAAAACCAAGATTTCCAGTTACATTAGATGAATACGAAAAATACGAAAAAAGATATTTGCCTGCAAAAGATTTTGGCAGATTGATTCTTTCTACTCCAAAAGGGCTTATGACGCATATCGATGCGAAAGAAAAAAAATTGGGAGGCGTACTAATAGCATATGTCTACTAAAAACATGTTAGAAAAAGAAGTAGAAATTCCAGATAAAGCTAGTGTAACCTTTAAAAATGAACAAATTATTGTTAGCGGCCCTAATGGAACGGTAGAAAAAAAATTCCCAAGTAGACTAATAGATTTGCAAATAATCGATAAAAAAATAAAACTAATTGCAAAACGAAAAGACGCCCAGGCAAGAGCTCTAATCGGTTCTTGGTGCGCGCATATTAAAAATATGGTAAACGGCGTTTTAAATCCGTACACGTATAAATTAAAAATAGTATACACCCACTTTCCAATTTCTGCTTCTCTTTCGGGAAAAACTCTTTCTGTTCAAAATTTTCTAGGCGAAAAAAAAGCTCACACATATATCATACCAGAAAAAGTCGATGTCAAATTGCAAAATAATATTATAACTGTAACTTCGCCAGATATAGAATTAGCAGGACAAGTAGCTACACGAATAGAAACTCTTTGTAAAGTTAGAAATAAAGATAAAAGAATATTCCTAGACGGAATATACATAATAGAAAAACCAAAATGAAAAACGCGATGGAAAAATTACTCACCATAAGAGAAAAAATTCGTAAAATTAGACCAAAATTTCTTAGGCAAGACTACCATCATCGCTTAAAAGTTCAAGATGAATTTTGGCGTGCTCCTAAAGGACGGCACTCAAAAATGCGCCAGAAAAAAAGAGGGAAAAGGGCGATAGTTTCAGTTGGTTGGAGAAGTCCTGCAATAGTAAGAGGATTACATCGTTCTGGCTTAGAATTTTTAAAAATCACAAATATACAAGACCTTGGAAAATATGATCCGAAAAAACATATTGCAATTTTAAGTTCGAAAATTGGAGAAAAAAAGAGATACGCAATTGCAAAACTTGCATTAGAAAAAAATATCAAATTTGCCAATTTTAAACCCGAAGAATTTATAAAAAAAGTGGATAGTAGAAGGAAAAAACAAGAAGATAAAAAAGAAAATAAAGAGAAAATTTTGGAGGATAAGAA